>CALFMX010000313.1 GCA_937902565.1 uncultured Spirochaetales bacterium | reverse complement strand
TTGATGGGGCGGGGGATGGTTGCAATCTTTGTAGTCATCCTGTTGATCTATCTGGTGATCCTGGCATTGGGAAAGCGAGAGGACAAGAAGAAGGAGGGGTGAGCCCCTTCTTGTATCCCACTCCGCCGGTGCAGGTCCCTCTCAAGGACCTGCATCAACAGATCCGATTCAACTACTCCTGATTCGGTATATTCGACCCTTATTCTTGCCTTCTGCGATCAAGAGGCCGTCGTCTACCATTTGATTGAGTAGCGTACTGGCCCGCGTTTTCTTGATCTCCAAAAGGGGGCACACATCAGCGTTGGTACAGGTCTTGTTGGTGTCAAGAAATGCAATAATCCGTCGTCTTTGTTCTTCTGTGGCTGTATAGTATTCCTTCCTAGGTTCCTTTATATCGCCGCTTTTGCTTACGAAAATCAAGAGGATTCCATTCTGTGAATGGTGTTTGTTTTGGCCGGAGTTTTCGTCTCTCCCTTATCTAGGAACGATTCTCCATCACAGAGCGTTGGGGATCGATGGCTTCGAAGATGCCTTTCTCCTTGTTCTTGCGGCAGTTGTCCCAGCTGAAGATCCGTCCGCTCATCGTCAAGAAGACACCTGGGGGGAGCAGCTGCACTGCCGAGACGGCACAGCCGAGATTGAAGATGGCATCAGAGCCCTCCAGGGAGTTGGGGATCATCGCGCCGGTGAGGACCACCGTCTTGGTGTGGTCTTCGGGGAGGGTACGGGCGATGACCGCGGCGGTATTGACCATCGTGTCGGTGCCATGGATGATGATGATCCTATCTTCGGCACTATGGAGGCAGGCGTAGGCAACCTCGAGCCGTTGCTCCTCGGTCATGTAGAGGCTGTCTACAGCCAGAGGGCCCTCGAGGTGAAAGCCAAGGGTACACCGCGCCTGGGCGAGGATTCTCGGCAGCTGGCTCTCCCTGAAGGTCAGCTCCCCGCTGATGGCATCATACTGCTTGTCGAAGGTCCCGCCGGTGGTGATGATCCGTACATCCTGTGCCATAGTACATCCCCCTTGACTTGATTATCGCCAAGGGGGAACGTTTACGCAACAAGAATAGGCCGATCAATACCTGATCGGCGTGCCCTCACGCTGGCTCCGGTACATCCCCTCGATGAGCTTGACCGTCTCCCGCCCATCCTCACCCGGTGATGGGACAGCGGTGTCGTTGAGGATGGCAGCACTGAAGGACTCGATCTGTCGACTGAAGAAGTACACCACCGGGTCGATGGAGTTGAAGAAGTCGGTGTCCTCCTGCTCCCAGATCTTGAGCATCTCCTGCTCCCCCTCAATGGTCCAGAGGTCATTGAGCGGTGGCTCGAGGACAGTGCTCATCCCTGCAACGAACATCGCCCCGCCATCGGTCTGGACACCAGCCGAGTAGGCAGAGGAGCCGTGGATATGGACCTTGGCGTAGATGCCCGGCTTCTGGGAGTTGGAGACGAGGATCGACGCGATCGCCCCGCTCTTGAAGCGGATCGTTGCCACCGCGGTGTCCTCCACCTCGATGTACGGGTGGTTGACGTTCTCCCACTGGGCGTAGACCTCCGCCACCGGGCCGAGGAACCAGTGGAGCAGATCGAGCTGGTGGGGTGCCTGGTTGATCAGGACCCCGCCACCCTCAAGATCCCATTTGCCACGCCACGGGTCGCTGTTGTAGTACGCCTCATCACGCCAGCCGAGCATCGTCACCTGGCCGATCATCGGGGTGCCGAGCTTGCCCGTCTCGATCGCCTCCTTGATGCGCTGGCACGCGGGAATCCAGCGGCGCTGGCTGACCACCGAGAGTTTCTTGCCCACCCGCTTTGCACACTCGATCATCGCCGTACAGTCGGCGACAGTGAGTGCCATCGGCTTCTCCACCAGGACATGGGCTCCTGCCTCAAGGGCTGCGATGGCGTGCTCCTTATGGAGGGGGTGGGGTGTGGTGATGATGATGGCATCGACCCGCTCTTCCTTGACCATCAGGGCAAGGTCGGTGTAGGGGCGGATATCCCACTCTTTGGCAAAGGCTTCCGCCTTTGCCCTATCCCGTCCCCAGACAGCGACCAGCGTGCTCTCTGTGGCCTCCTTGATCGCCGTCGCATGTATATGGGCAACCTTGCCGTAACCAACCAGGGCGTAGCGTACCGCTCTCATCACATCTCTCCTATCTTACGGGATGAGGACGACCTTCAAGAGGTCCTCTTCCCGGTTGTACAGCTTCTTGAACCACGCCTCCCCCTCGCTGAGCGGGGCGGTGGTGCTGACGAGATCGCGTACATCTAACGTTCCCCCTGCCATCATCGAGAGGACTGCCGGGTACTCGCCGTTGATGGCGCAGCTGCCCTGTAGCCTGATCTGCCGTGTCACCACGCTCTGCAGCGGGATCTCGATCTGGGGGCTGACGTTGCCTACCAAGACCACCGTCCCCCCCTTGCGAGCGATCGAGATCGCCGTCTTGATAGGTCCGGTTGCACCCACCGCCTCAAAGACCGTGGGCACCAGAGCCCCGGCGGTGAGGGTGGCCACCTCGTCGATATCGGCAGGATCGAGGGCATGGTCCGCCCCTACCTCGAGGGCCTTCTTGCGGCGGTTCTCATCGACCTCGATGGCAAAGATCCTCCCTGCGGTCATCGTTCTGAGCACCTTGATGATGAGGAGGCCGATGAGGCCGGCCCCCACGACCGCCACATCCTCTCCAAGCTTCGGAGGGGCGAGGGAGACGGCATGGGCGGCCACCCCTGCCGGTTCGGCAAATGCCGCCTCGGTGAAAGAGAGGCCTTCAGGCAGGTGGAAGAGCACCCGCTCCTCTACGATGGCGTACTCGGCAAAGATGCCGTCGCGGCGATATTCCTCGCAGCTGACACCGAGCACCCGTCGATTGTCACAGAGGTTGAAGAGCCCGCTCCTGCAGAAGGAGCAGGAACCGCAGAAGATCGTCGAGTCGAAGGTCACCCGGTCGCCGGCCTTGAAGCCGGTGACGAGGCTGCCCACCTCCTCGACTATTCCCGACCCCTCATGGCCCATGATGATGGGCGGCTTGCGCCGACCGGTCGAGCCATCCCAGCCATGGACATCGCTGCCACAGATGGCCGCAGCCTCGATCTTCACCAACACCTCGGTGGGGTTTGCAATGACGGGTTTGGGGACATCCTTGAACTCAAGACGCTTGTATTCAGTCAAAACCAGAGCTTTCATCTTCTTACCTCTGGATCCGTGCGGATCCGCCACCTGCCAGCGCTTCAACCTGGTCAAGGGTGGCCATCGTGGTGTCACCCGGGAAGCTGGTGAGCAGCGCCCCGTGTGCCCAGCCGAGATTCAGGGCCTCCTGGGGCCCTTTGCCGTTGAGCAGGCCGTAGATCAGGCCGCTGGCAAAGCCGTCGCCGCCACCGACGCGGTCATAGACATCCAGCTCGCAGGTGGGTGCCTGGTAGCCCGCCCCGCCGGTGTGGAGCACGGCGCTCCAGCTGTGGCGGTTGGTGGAGTGGACCTCCCGCATCGTCGTGCCCACCGCCTGGATGTTCGGATAGCGGCGGTAGACCTCCTCCATCATCGCCCAGAACGCTGATGGGTCGAGCTTGCTCTTCGTGTGTATATCCGGGCCCTTGAGCCCCAGGCCCATCTGCAGGTCCTCCTCATTGCCGACCAGCACATCGACGTGCTCGACGATGGAGGAGAGGACGCGCTGCCCCTCCTTCTGGGGGTCCTCTCCCGCCTCAACGATTGACTGCCAGAGCTTGTGGCGGTAGTTGAGGTCGAAGGAGACGATCGCCCCCTGCTCCTTGGTCCGCTGGCAAAGAGCTCATCGTAGTCGAAACTCCCCTCATCGAGGAGGGCGGCCGCCTCGTTTGAGCGGTTGTAGAAGACCTGGGGGGCCCTCAGTCCCTGGCCCCGGTCGCTGTAGACGTGGGCCATGTTCGGTCCGCGTACCCCATCATGGGCGAAGCGCTTGTAGAAGGGGCGTACCCCCATGCGCCGTACCTCCGCTTCGATGCGAAGCCCCAGCGGGTAGTCGACCATCGCCGTGGCGATGCCCGTCCGCTGGCCAAAGGCGCGGCTGAGGTTGGCCGCCACGTTGAACTCCCCGCCGCTGACGTGCAGGTCGTATGAGTTGGCGTATTCGAAGGGGGTGACCCCGGGATCGAGGCGGATGACCAGGGCCCCGAGTGCCATGAAATCAAGCTCTGCCTCATCTCGCTTCTTCAGTCTCTCCAATGCCATCGCTGCTCCCTCCTTTATACGGTGTAGATCGTCGATGCGGTGTCGCCGCCCCGGCCGGTCCAGTTGGTGTGGAAGAACTCGCCCCGCTTTCGGTCGGTCCGCTCATAGGTGTGGGCGCCGAAGTAGTCTCGCTGTGCCTGCAGCAGGTTGGCCGGCAGCCGCTCGGTGCGGTAGCCATCAAACCAGGAGAGGGCCGCCGAGAGCGACGGGGTGGGGATGCCTGCGAGGGCGCTTTCGGCCACCACCTCCCTCAGACTCTGCTGAGCCTCCTTCAGGATATCGGCAAAGTACGGGTCCAGGATGAGGTTCTGCAGGTTTGGATCTGCCTCGAACGCCTTGCTGATGTTGTCCAGGAAGGCTGACCGGATGATACAGCCGCCGCGCCACAGGAGGGCGATGGAGCTGAGGTCGAGGTCCCACCCCTGCTCCTCGCCAACGGCCCTGATGAGGGCGAAGCCCTGGGCGTAGCTGATGATCTTCGCGGCAAAGAGGGCCGCTTCCAACGAGTCAATGAACGCCTCTTTCTGCACGGTTGTCGTCTTGGGTGTAAAGTCAAAGGTCTTTGCGGCTATAACTCGTTCCTCCTTGAGGGAGGAGAGACTGCGGGCAAAGACCGATTCGACGATGAGGGTGAGGGGCACGCCGGCGTGCAACGCGTTGATACCCGTCCACTTGCCGGTCCCCTTCTGCCCGGCTGCATCGAGGATCTTGTCCACCAGATGGGTGCCATCCTCCTCCCTGTAGGAGAGGATGTCTGCGGTGATCTCGATGAGGTAGGAGTCGAGGCGGCCCGTGTTCCAGGTGCTGAAGATTGCCTGCATCTCCTCGTTTGTGAGACCGAGGTGGCGCCTCATCAGGTCGTAGACCTCACCGATGAGCTGCATGTCCCCGTATTCGATACCGTTGTGGACCATCTTGACGAAGTGGCCGGCCCCGCCGCTGCCGACCCAGGAGCAGCAGGGAACGCCATCGACCTGGGCGCTGATCGTCTGCAACATCTCCTTGACGTGGGGCCACGCCTCCTTGGAGCCACCCGGCATGATCGAGGGGCCGAGGAGGGCCCCCTCCTCACCGCCTGAGACCCCGGTGCCGATGTAGAGCATGCCGGCCTTCTCGACGTGGGCCATGCGCCTCTGACTATCCTCCCAGTTGGAGTTGCCCCCGTCGATGATGATGTCCCCCTTCTCCAAAAGCGGGATGAGTGAGTCGATGGTCTGGTCGACCGGGGCTCCGGCCTTGACCATCATCATCACCGTGCGCGGGTGGGAGAGGGAGCTGACCAGCTCCTCAAGGCTGTAGGTGCCGATGATCCTCTTCCCCTTTGCCCTGCCCTCGACAAAGGAGTCAACCTTGTCGGTGGAGCGGTTGTAGACCGCTACGTTGTATCCCTTGCTCTCCAGGTTGAGAACGAGGTTCTCACCCATCACCGCGAGGCCGATCAGGCCGATGTCTGCTTTCATATTGTATCCTTGTTGGTTAGATTCGTCGTTTTGCGATCACTGATCGCATCTTGTTCAGGTTCTCAACCCCTCGGTTACCCATCAGCTCAAGAATTTCGACATAGAGCACGTCCACGAGGACCAGTGAGATGATCCGGGCGGAGAAGGACTCGGCCACCACCGAGGAGCGGCCCGCATTGACGGTGATGACCAGGTCACCGGTCTTGGCCAGCGGGGAGCGGGGATTGCTGGTCATGATGATGAGCGTGCACCCATTGGCCTTCAGCTCCTCGGCCAGCGCCAGGGTATCGTGGCCGCTGCCGGTGTGGCTGATGAGGAGGGCAACATCTCCCTCCCCGACCTGGCTGGCCAGCATCAGCTGCATGTGGTAGTCACCGCTGTATTGGCACATCAGGCCCGTCCTGATCATCTTGTGGTAGGCATCGAGGGCGACGATGTTGCTGCCCCCCAATCCCATCAGGAGGAGGGAACGGCAGCCCGTCATCAGCTGTGCCGCCTCCTTGATCACAGCGCGGTTGAGCTTTGCATGGGTCTCTTCAAGGGTGGCGCAGGCGTGGCGGAAGACGACGTCGACGACATCGTCCCCCTGCTGGACCTCGGTTTCGAAGAGCTGGAGCTCGGCCGGGATCGTCTCGCGAGCCAAGGCGATGCGGAAGCGTTGGTAGCCGCTGTAGCCAAGTTTCTTGGCAAACCGGACCATCGTCGACTCGCTGATGCCGATGCGTTCGGCCAACTCCTCGATGGAGGGGTTCACCGACTCCCGGGGGTGGGCAAGGATGAAGTCGGCGATCTTCTTCTCCTTTGTACTCAGAGAGGAGTATTTGGTACGTATCGTGTAGATGGCGCTCGCTTCCTGCATGGCTCTCCCTTATGTGTCACAGTATAGTATGAAAAAAATATTCAGGCAATTAGAAAAAATATTCATCAAACTCTTCACTTCTGGAAAATACAGGGTATACTAGAGAAAAAGGAACATACACAAAAGGAGTGTACCAATGAAAACAAAACGATTGCTAGTCGTGCTGCTGCTTGCGCTCTTGCTAGCACTGCCGCTCTTCGCCCAAGGGACGAAGGAGGCGGCGAAGCCGGAGATCCGCGTGCTGCTGGCAAACCACCCCTATGGGGAGTTGCTCAAGACCAAGATTCCAGAGTTTGAAGCCCAGACCGGGATCAAGGTGAACTATGAGAGTCTTCAGGAGAGCCAGCTGACACAGAAGCTGACCACTGAGTTCGCCACCAAGAGTTCCACTGTTGACGTCTTCATGACCAGACCCCTTCAGGAGGGGCTGATGTTCAACAAGAACGGCTGGTACGAAGGCCTGTCCACCTACGGCTTCTCCGATTACCCCGCCAACACGGTGGATATCGGCCGCAAGGACGGGGTGGCGTACATCGTACCGCTGGTGACGGAGTGGCAGGTGCTCTACTACCGCAAGGACCTCTTCGCAAAGGCGGGGCTCTCGGTACCGACAACCTTCACCGAGCTTGAGAACGCCGCCAAGGTGCTCACCCGGGACGGGGTGGCAGGCATTGCCAGCCGTGGAAGCGGTGCTGCGGCAGTGACCCAGCTCTCCTCCTACGTCTACAACTACGGGGGCAACTACCTCGATGGCGGCAAGGCGGTCTTCGATACCCCGGAGGCGATCGAGGGCATCCGCTACTACGGCAGGCTCCTGGGCTCCTATGGCCCGCAGGGCGTGACCAGTATGTCATGGGAGAACATCATGCCGGTCTTCCAGGCAGGCAAGGCGGCGATGTGGACCGATGCGTCGGTCTTCTACGGCCAGATCGTCGACCCGACCAAGACCTCCATCCCTGCCGCTGACATCGGTGTAGCACAGCTGCCGCGCGGCCCGAAGGGCGACAGCCCCTTCATCGTGGTCAGCTGGGGCATGGCGATGTCATCGGCGTCCAAGAACAAGGATGCGGCAAAGCTCTTCCTCGATTGGGCAACCAGCAAGGAGCTGGCCAAGGAGGGGATGTTCGCCAACATCACCATGGCCCGTGACTCTGCATGGGCTGACAAGGAAGTCAGGGCGATCATGAACCCGGGTCTTGTCGAGACCCAGGCCCATGCCGCCAAGAACGGCTACCCCTTCGACCGCCCCTTCATGAGTGCAGTGGGAGCGGCGCGTGACCTCATCGGTGAGGTGATCATCGAGTCAATCAACACCAAGGGGACGAGTACCCGTCTTGAGGCGTTGGCACACGAGAAGGCCCGTGCAGTCGATGAACTGCTCAAGGCCGACGGTGAGTACGGTATCTGATTCCGATCAAAAATGGCTGGCCGACCCAAAGGGGCCGGCCAGCACTGTTCAAGGAGAGGCCCATGGTCCGCCAAGGATTTGTCGAGAGACACCTTCGTATTCTTTTCCCGCTGCCCGCGGTTATTTTCGTGGTGGTGCTGATGGTCTTCCCGGTAGGCTATACCTTCTTCCTCTCCTTCACCAACTGGACCCTGACCAGCGGCAGACCCCTCGAGGTCGTTGGCCTCAAGAGTTACCTGCAAGTCCTCAAGGAGCCGCGCTTCGTGCAGGCCCTCGGGAGGACCTTCTACTTCACCTTCGCCTCCGTCATCGTCGAGATGCTGCTGGGAACCACGCTTGCGCTCATCCTCCACCGCAACTTCGTCGGCAAGGGGCTGATGAAGACGCTGCTCCTCCTGCCCCTGGTGGCAACACCGGTGGCCATCGGTATCGTCTTCAACCTCTTCTACGACCCGACGATCGGCATCCTCAACTATGTGCTCAGTGTCCTCGGCCTGCCGCAGAGCGGATGGGTCAGTGACGCGAAGACGGTCATGCCGTCCCTGATCATCGTCGACATCTGGCAGTGGACACCGATGATCACCATCATTGTCCTGGCAGGGCTGGCCGGTTTGAGCACCGAGCCCTATGAATCGGCGATGGTCGACGGCGCCAACAGCCGCCAGGTGCTCTTCCGTATCACCTTGCCGATGTTGATGCCCACGATCCTCACGGCAGTGATCCTCAGGGCTATCGACGCCCTCAAGACCTACGACATCATCTACTCGATGACCCGGGGGGGCCCCGGCTACACCAGCGAGAACCTCAATGTGCTCGCCTTCAAGTACAGCTTTGAATACTTCCGTATGGGACAGAGTGCTGTCATGCTGGTCTTCCTCTTCATCATCGTGATGGCGTTCAGCCTCCTGGTGATGCGCCTCAGGCGCATCTTTGAGATGTAGGGGGATCGGATGAAAAGAAACCCACTCGTCATCGTACTCTTCTACCTCCTCCTCGTCGCCATCGTCATCCCGATCATCTTCCCGTTCATCTGGATGCTGATGAGCTCCTTCAAGACCCAGGTCGACATCATCAGCTGGCCGCCGCGCTTCATCTTCACCCCGGTGATGAGGAACTACCAACGGGTCTTCATCGAGCAGGACTTCCTCCACTATATGAAGAACTCACTCATCGTCTCGATTGTGGCGGTGCTCCTCTCCCTGCTCCTCGGCCTTCCGGCCGCCTACTCGATTGCCCGCTACAAGCAGAAGAAACTCTCGGTCTTCATCCTCGTCGCCCGCCTGATGCCCGGCATCTCCTTCTTGATGCCCTGGTACATCGTCTTCAGCCGCCTGCGCCTGATGGACAGCTACATCGCCCTCATCCTCAGCCACATGCTCATCGCCCTGCCTCTGGTGGTCTGGGTCATGAGCCCGTACTTCGATGCGGTGCCCCGCGAGCTTGAGGAGGCGGGGATGGTGGACGGGTTGACCCAGCAGTCGGCCTTCCTCAAGATCCTGCTGCCGCTCTCGGGACCGGGGGTGGTGACAGCGACGACCCTCTCCTTTATCTTCAGCTGGAACAACTTCATGTTCAGCCAGGTGCTCAGCCAGCAGAAGACGCGCACCCTGCCCATCGCGGTCTACAACTTCCTCTCCTACGTCGAGGTCGACTGGGGCGCGGTCATGGCGGCGGCGGTGGTCATCATGGCACCAGCGATCGTGCTCACCATGTTCTTCCAGAAGTATGTGATCAAGGGTCTCACCACCGGGGCGGTGAAAGGCTAGCGCCCACCTGTAGGCTCTGCTACCATCGAGGTAGGGGAGAACTATGAGAAGCGTCGGCGTTCACTACAAACGGTGGGCGTACCGCCCCTACGATGCGGCCCTCTTCATCGCCTTGGCCCGAGAGCTCGGCTACGACCAGGTCGAACTCGATGCCGAGCGCCTGGCAGGGGGCTCGGTCCTCACCCGAACACGCATCGGCTTTGAGGCGCGTACCCATCGCATCGATCTCAGCTACACCTGGTCTGCCGAGACAGAAAGCGACCTCGCCTCCCTCGATGAGGCGAGAAGGCGGGGTGCGGTCGCCTATGGCAGCGAGATCATCAAGGCGATCGGGCAGATGGGCGGAGGCTCGCTCAATGGTGCCTTCTATGCAGCCTTTCCTCCCCATTGGGAGCTTGCCGGCCAGGCAGACCGCCTCTTTGGCCAGGCGGTCAAATCCCTGCGCAGCCTCGCATGGGTCGCCGAAAGCGAGGATGTCCTCTTGAACATCAAGCCCATCGGGCGGAGCGAACACTTCCTCATCCCCAATGTCGAACGCGCCCTCACCTTCGTGCAGGCGGTCAATCATAGTGCGCTGGGCCTCGACCTCGACACCTACCACATGGCTTGTGAGGAGCAGAGCATCGAGGAGGCGATCGTGCAGGCAGGGGTCTACCTCAAGACAGTCCATGTGCGTGACAGCACCCAGACGCGGGTCGGGGAGGGTACCATCGATTGGGCGGCGGTGCGCCGGGGCCTCGATGGAGTCCACTACGACGGGCCGCTCATACACAACCCCATCATCACAAGCGAGGTGGCGACCACCGTCCATGAGAGCAACTTTATCAGGAGCCTGCTCATCGAGGAGAGCCCGCCATCCTGACCATATTCCTTTGCACCTCAGAAGAGTTGGGTGTACTATAATCGACAAAGAGGTGCATATGCTGCCACAAGAGATTCTTGACGCCTGGGCTGACCGCCAGCCTGCCACTGTATTGACTACCGTATCAGGGGATGGGACCCCCAACTCGATCTGGGTCATGAGCACAGGGCTCTACAGGGATGAGCAGATCATCATCGCCGACAACTACTTCGACAAGACGAAGGCCAATCTCCTCTCAACCGGGGTCGCCTCGCTGCTCTTCATCACCCGCGATGGGAAGAGCTACCAGCTCAAGGGGGCGCTCACCTACCATAGGGATGGCCCGTTCTATGATTTCATGAAGGAGGTGACCCCTCCCAAGTACCCCGGCCACGCTGCAGCGGTCCTCCACGCACGTGAAATCTTCTCGGGGTCGGAGCGGCTCCTGTAGGCTTGTGTTCAGAAAAATGTGATATTTGGCGTGCAATCACCTATATTTTTGTGAAAAATATGCTGAAAAACCAATAAATTTTGTGATTTCTATGCTTTATATCTAGCAGATTCTGTGATACCATTCGAATGAATGGAGTGCAATATGTTGTTGAGACGTAAGATAGATAGATTTCTAGATGAGTGGAAACAAAATCCAGATCGATTGCCCTTAATCGTAAAAGGTGCTCGACAAGTTGGGAAAACTGTAAGCATCCAGGCGTTTGCCAAGCGCTCCTATCCGAATGTCATCGAGATCAACTTTGCCTTGCAGAAGCAATATCGAGATATTTTTGATGAAGGGTTCGAGGTGGATGTCATCATCAAAAATATTTCATTACGCAATCCATCATTGCGCTTCGTTGAACACCAGACCCTTATCTTCTTCGATGAGTTGCAGGATTGTGTCAATTGTGCCACCAGCCTCAAACCATTCAAGCTTGATGGGCGATATGATGTGATTTGCAGCGGCTCCATGATGGGGATTAACTACAGTGAGATAGAGTCCAATAGTGTAGGGTATAAGCAGGACTATGAGCTGCAGTCACTGGACTTTGAGGAGTATTTGTGGGCAAAGGGGTACCAACAAGATCAGATCGAGGATTTGTTCGATCATATGGTCTCTGTACGGCCACTTTCCAAGATCCAACAAGAGGTCATGTTTGATAATTTTCGAGAATACTTGGTACTTGGTGGGATGCCTGCAGTTGTCAAAAGTTTCGTGACCAACAGGCATTATGGAGGAACTCTCCAAATCCAACGTCAGATCTTGGCAGATTATGAGGAAGACATCACAAAATATGCAGGTGGCCTCGATAAGGCCAAGATTATCAGTGTGTACCGTAAGATACCGGTGTTTCTTGGGAGGGATAACAAAAAATTCAGGATATCACAAGTTGCAAGGGGGGCGCGAAGCCGTGAATACATTGGCGTGGTTGAATGGTTGGAGAGTGCAGCAATCGTCAATGTGTGTCATTGTATGAGCCAACCAGCACTTCCCTTGAAAGGAAATTATGATCCTGATAACTACAAGTTGTATTTTCGTGATACCGGTCTTCTGATAGCGAGCCTTGACGAGGAGGCTCAGCAAGACCTGCGCAATAATCGCAACTTCAATACGTACAAGGGTGCCCTCTACGAGAACATCGTCTCAGAGATGTTGGCTAAGCAGGGGTATGCAAACTACTTCTATCGAGATGATAAAAATTCCCTTGAGATCGACTTTCTTGTCCGGGATGCACACTCATTGATCCCGATCGAAGTGAAGGCTAATGATGGTCCATCGCGATCGATGCAGAAGATGGTTGAATCCCCAATCTACAAAGATGTGCAGTATGGCATCAAGCTGGGGCATAAGAACATCGGACGCACCGCAACCTTCTACACCTTCCCGTACTACCTCACCTTCCTGCTCAAGCGGTTCTTGAGCGAGCGCTCTCTTTAGCCCTTCTTCCGCTTCCTCTCATATGGAGTCCCCTCCAAGGGGAGGGTAGTGCGCTCAATTCTGTCGGTGCGGTAGTACGCCCCCCCTATGGCCGGGGCGGTGGCCAGGGTGGTGAGCTCTCCCACGCCCTTTACCCCATAGGCGATCGCGTGGCTCTCCCTCCCCCTGACGATCTTCACCTCGATGGGGGGAACCTCGGTGGCCCTGAGGAGGCCGAGGGTGGCGAACTTGACCGCCGGGTTGCCGTCCTCGCCGATGGGGAAGTCCTCAGTCAGGGCGTACCCCATGCCCATGGCCACCCCTCCCTCCACCTGGCCGGTGAGGCTTTGGTAGTTGGCAACCTGCCCGACATCGCAGGCGGCGACGAGGGAGGCGACGCGCTTCTCCTCATCGAGGGTTGCCACCTGTGCGCTGTAGCTGTAGACCACGTGAGCGACGGGGTGCTCCTTGTCGCTGGCAAAGGAGTCGGTCTCGGAGACGTACTCCCCGGCAAACTCCTGCCCCTCAAGATCCAAGAGGCTCTTGTTCTCAAGAGCTGCCTTGAGCTTAAGGGAGGCACGGCGTACTGCCTCGCCGGTGAAGAGGGTCTGCCGGCTTGCAGTCGAGGTGCCGCTGTCGGGGGTGCGACGGGTATCGGGGTCCTCGACGACCATCTCTTCGGCCCTGAGGCCACAGGTCTGGCCTACCATCTGCATGCAGACGGTGGCCACCCCCTGGCCCATGCAGGCGGCGCTGGTGCGGATGTGGACGATGCCATCCTCGACCGAGAGGATGCAACGCCCGGTATCGGGGTAGCCGCCGCCGAGTCCGGTGTTCTTGAAGGCGGCTGCGATGCCGGCGGTGGGAGAGGCGTAGTACGCCTCCTTGACCGCCTCGAGGCACTCGATGATGGCGGTATCGACACCGGCGATCTGGCCGTTGGGGATCACATCACCGGGGGCGAGGGCGTTGAGACGCCTGATCTGCCAGTAGTCGATCCCCACCTCATCAGCGAGGAGGTTGAGGACCGTCTCGGTGGCAAAGCAGACCTGTGTCACCCCGAAACCCCTGAAGGCCCCTGCCGGCACGACGTTGGTGTAGACTGCCCGCCCTTCGCTCTCGAAGGCGGGGATGCGGTATGGCCCCGAGGCGTGGATACAGGCGCGCTGGAGCACCGGGCCGCCGAGGGAGGCGTAGGCACCGGTGTTGGAGTAGATGGAGGCCCTCATCGCTGTCAGGCGCCCGTCGCTGTCGCACCCGACGGTGAGGTCGATCTCCATGGCATGGCGCTTGGGGTGGACCTGGATCGACTCCTGGCGACTGAGCCTGACCTTGACCACCTCCCCGGTCAGGTAGGCGGCCAGGGCAGCGTGGTGCTGGACGCTCATGTCCTCCTTGCCGCCGAAGCCACCGCCGACGAGCATCGAGTGGCAGCGTACCTTGTCAGCGGGCAGGGCGAGCATCGTCGCTATCTCCCGCTGCTCATCGTAGATTGATTGACCGCTGGTGTGGACGAGCACCCCATCCCCATCGGGGAGGGCGACGGCACACTCCACCTCCATGAAGGCGTGTTCGGTAAAGGGGGTTGAGAAGTGCCGGCTGATAACGTGGGCGCTCTCTTTGAGCGCCGTATCCACATCGCCGCGCTTGATGTGCTGGTGGCTGAGGATGTTCCCATTCGGGTGGAGGGCGGGAGCGCCTTCGGCCAGTGCATCGGCGATGGTGAGCAGCGGCGTCAGCGGCTCGTAGGTGACCTTCACCAGGGAGGCGATTTCGTTCAGGGTATCGACCCTGGTCCCCACGACGAGGCAGATGGCATCCCCGGTGTAGCGGGTGATCTCCCCGACGGGGATGAGGACCGGCCAGTCCTGGACGAGGTGGCCGATGGTGTTGTTCGGTACATCGGAGGCGGTGATGAGGCGCAGGAAGTCGGGGTGAGCCTCAGCCGCTCTTGCGTCGATGGAGAGGACGCGTGCCCTCGGGTAGGCGGAGCGGACCGCCTTGGCATACCGCATCCCCTCGATGCGAAGATCGTCGGCGTAGAGCCCTGTTCCAAGAGCCTTCTTCTCTGCGTCGATGCGCTGGTAGCGGTTGCCGAGCAGCAGCGACTCCCCGTTTTCGGGGATGGGCGTCTCCTTGCGCAGCATGCGGGCGGCCATCATGATCGCCTCGACGATCTTCTGGTAGCCGGTACAGCGGCAGATGTTCCCCTTGATGGCCTCCCTGACCTGGGCGGTGGTGGGGTTCTTCTCAACGTCTATAAGCGACTTGGCACTGATGATCATCCCCGGGGTGCAGAAGCCGCACTGTACTGCCCCGGCTTTGCCGAAGGCGTAGGCGTAGACCGCCGCCTCGCGCTCGCTGAGCCCCTCGATGGTCGTCACGCGCTTGCCGCCCAGGCGTGAGAGGCGTGCTGCACACGCCTTGGTCTTCTTGCCATCGACGAGGACCATGCACGTCCCACATGCCCCCTCACTGCACCCGTCCTTGGTGCCGGTGAGGTTGAGCTCCTCGCGCAGGAATGAGAGGAGGCTCTTGTCCGAGCCGTGGTACTCGATCGGATTACCGTTCACGGTGAATGCATACATAGCGTTCTTCTCTACTGTATGTGTCAGCCGCTTAGCCTCGGCAGGGGGTGCCTCGGTCTGTGATACTGATCTCGAAGGTGCTTAGCCTACGGCTAAATCCGTTTCTCCCGGTTGAACGGCTGGCCCAACGCTGTGGGTCCGAGCAACTGGCTCTCCCGACTGAAGGCGAGGACGACGATGACCAGCACGTAGGGGAGCATGACTGCAAATTCGTAGGGGAAGGCGATGCCCTGGCCCTGGATAGCCAGCTGCAGGCTCTGCGCAAGGCTGAAGAGGAGCGCCCCTCCCATGATCTTCACCGGGTGCCAGTGGCCGAAGTAGACCAGGGCCACGGCGATGAAGCCGCGCCCGGCGATGATGCCGTCACTGAACATCTTCGCCTGGCAGAGGGAGAGGTAGGCTCCCGCCAGGCCGGCAAGCGCCCCGCCGACAGCGAGGGCCTGGTAGCGCACCCGGGTGACGTTGATGCCGATCGAGTCGGCGGCCCGGGGGTTGGTCCCGGCAGCGCGTACCCTCAGTCCCCAGGGGGTCCTGAAGAGGATGTACCACGAGAGGGGGACGAAGAGGAAGGCGATGTAGACGAGGACGTTGTGGCTGAAGAAGATCGGCCCGAGGACGGGGATCTTCGAGAGGAGGGGGATGGGGAACTTGCTGATACCCGGCACCGACTGGGTGCCGCCGATGAAGTGGCGGAAGAGGGTGCCGGCCACCCCGACACCGAACATCTGCAGCCCGATGCCCGCGATCCCCTGCGGGGCGCGGAAGGTGACGACGACGAGGGCGAAGAGGAGGCCGAAGAGGGCGCCCACCCCCATGGCCAGGAGGAGGCCGAGGACGTTGAAGATCTCGCTTGTCGGCCCGCCATGGCCGACGGAGTAGGGGACCAGCATCCCCAAGAAGGCTCCCATCGCCATGATGCCCTCACAGCCGAGGTTGAAGACGCCGCTGCGTTGGTTGAACATCTCACCGAGGCTTGCGATGAGGAGGGCGACTGAGAAGGGGATGCCGAGGCTCAGGATATTGACAGCGGTGTTCATGCTTCCACCTCCGGTTTTGTCTTGCAGTGCCTCTGGTACCAGCGCCAGACCCGCTCCATGAGGTAGGGGTCGGCGAGGATCATCTTGGTGGAGACGATGACGAGGATGATGATGCCCTGCAGGACGTTGATCATATTGGCAGGAACGCCAACCAAACGCTGGGTCATGTCGGAGCCGACGATCAGGAGGCCGAAGAAGAAGGAGGCCGGTATGATCCCGATTGGCGAGAGGCCCCCGAAGAGGGCGACGACGATACCGCTGAAGCCGTAGCCGGCGGTGATGCCCTCGAGGGCTCGGCGGTGTACCCCGGCAACCTCGATGGCACCGGCGATGCCGGCAAAGGCGCCGCTGATGACCATGGAGACGACCAGGTACCACCCGACGCTGATCCCCCCGTAGCGGGCGGCCCTCCCGCTTGCCCCGCTGGCCCGCATCTTGTAGCCGAAGTCGGTCTTCCAGAGCAGGAGGTAGATGAGGACGGCGAGGGCCAGGGCGATGAAGAGGCCGGTGTGCAGGCGGGTGCGGGGGATGAAGCGCGTCAGCCAGAGGTTTTTCGTCAGGCGCATCGACTGGGGGGTGCCTGCCCCCCCGAGCGTCTTCTCTGCCGGGTCGAGGAAGGGGCCGCGCAGCATGAAGGTGTAGAACTGGGCGGCGATGTAGTTGAGCATGACGGTGGAGAGCAGTTCGCTGACTCCGAGTTTTGCTCGCAAGACGCCGGCGATGAAGCCCCACAGGCCGCCGAAGAGCGCTCCGGTGAGGATGGCCAGGGGGATGAGGATGATCTTGGGCAGGGTGGGCAGGGAGAGGGCGACCATCGTGGTGCCGAGGATGCCCATCATCATCTGCCCCTCGGCCCCGATGTTGATGATGCCGCTTCGGTACGCCACGCTGATACCCAGCGCGATGATCGAGAGGGGGATGGCCCTCAGCAGCACCTCGCTGATCTGGAGGGTGCTCTTGAGCGGCTCGAGGAGGATGACCAGGTAGGTCTTCGTCACATCGGCACCGATGGCCAGCAGGATGATCGAGCCGATTCCCATCGCAGCGAGGATGGCGAGGATGATGATCGTGAACTTGTAGGTGAGCTTAAACTGTCTGGTCATCGTGCACTCCTGCCATCAAGATACCGAGCGTACGCCGGTTTGCGTCCTTGCGTTCGAGGACCTGCTGGATCTTCCCCTTGAAGATCACGGCGACGCGGTCGGAGAGGTCGAGGATCTCATCGAGCTCTTCGCTGATGAGGAGGATCCCGATCCCCTCGCGTCGCTTCTCGAGCAGCTGCTTGTGGATGAACTCGGCAGCCCCGAGGTCGAGGCCCCGGATGGGGTAGACGGCCAGCAGGAACTTCGGCCTGCGGCTGATCTCCCGGGCGAGGATCACCTTCTGGATGTTGCCGCCCGAGAGCGATCCGGCGGCAACCGAGGTGTTGGGGCTGCGGATATCGAACTTGACCCTGAGGTCGGTGGCGTTGGCCTCGATCGCCTTGTTCTTGAGGAAGTGGTGGGCAGAGAACTCATCGCGCTCGGTATCCTTGAGGATGAGGTTCTCCTTGAGGCTGAAGGCGGGGACGATACCCTCGGTATTGCGCTCCTCGGGGATGTAGCCCATGCCGCTTTCGATGATGTGGTGGGGGCTCTTGTTGGCGATATCCTCCCCATAGAAGAGGATCTCGCCACGTTCGACCTTGCGCAGTCCGTTGATCGCCTCGGCCAGCTCCCGCTGCCCGTTTCCGGAGACACCGGCCAGGCCCACGATCTCGCCACAGCGGATCGAGAGGTTGAAGCCGTCGAGGGCCAGGAAGCCCCGGTCGCTCTGCACGTCAAGGTTCCTGATGTCGAGGACGACAGTGCCGTTGCACGCCTCCTCCTTGTTGACCGGCAGCTCCACCTCGTGGCCGGTCATCAGGGCGGCGATATCCCCCATCGAGTGGTCGGCGGTCTCTCCTTCGAAGACCACCGCCCCGTGGCGGAGGATGAGCAGCTTGTCACAGAGGTTCTTCACCTCCTGCAGCTTGTGGCTGATGAAGATGATGGAGAGCTCGCTCTTCATCCGCTTGAGCAGCACGATGAGCTCATCGGTCTCCTGGGGGGTCAGGGCGCTGGTCGGCTCATCGAGGATCAGGAAGCGGGCTCCGAGGCAGAGCGTCTTCACCAGCTCGACGCGCTGCTGCTCCCCGACCGAGAGCTGCCAGATATAGGCATCGGGATCGACGGCGAGGCCGTACTTCTCTGATATCTCTACGATGCGGGCGCGGACCTTTGCCAGGTCGAGCTTGACCGGAGACCACGCCTCCTTGTAGCCAAGGGCGATGTTCTCAACCACCGTCATGTTGGCGATGAGCATATACTGTTGGTGGACCATCCCCAGGCCGGCGCTGAAGGCGTCGTTGGGGTTCCTGAACCGTACCTCTTCCCCGTTGATGAGGATCCTGCCCTCATCGCTCTGGTAGAGTCCCATCAGGATGTTCATCAAGGTAGTCTTGCCCGCTCCGTTCTCACCGACGAGGGCGAGGATCTCCCCCTCACCGACGCTGAAGGTGATGTCGTCACAGGCGAGGGTGCCGGGGAACTGCTTGGTGATGTGTTCCATCCTGAGGCTGGTGATTTTCTGCATACAGGCGTACTCTCCGTAACCAAAAAGAGATGGTGGCCATGAGACCATGGCCACCTATGACGGCATCAGAGCTTGGAGTAGTCGACACTCATGTAGTCGATCGTCCCGCTCTTGGCCCTGAAGGAGGCGAGGGCTTCGTTGACCTTCGCCTCGATGGCCCCTTCCCACTTGTCCTTCAGGTTGGGGTTGAACTCGAAGAGGAAGCCGCCGTTGTGGAAGTTCATCGGGATGACCTCTCCGCCCTTGACGCCGCTGTCGAGCTTCTCAACGAGGCCGATGATGACTGCCGCGTAGTTGTAGGCGGAGGCCCCGATGACCTTGTACCCCTCGGGGATGCTGATCTGTGCGGTCTCCTGACCAACCCACCAGATGTCAGCGTTCGGGTGATCGGCCACTGCCCTCAGTGCCCCGAGTGCCTGCTGGCTACTGCCGGTGAGCACATCGGCACCGGACTTGATCTGCGACTGGGCGATCT
This sequence comes from uncultured Spirochaetales bacterium, assembly GCA_937902565.1. Lineage (GTDB taxonomy): Bacteria > Spirochaetota > Spirochaetia > Sphaerochaetales > Sphaerochaetaceae > Sphaerochaeta. The sequence goes on along the minus strand of CALFMX010000313.1, from coordinate 3,877 downwards.
CGCCGGCCTTGACGAAGTCACTGAAGGAGCCGGAGTGGGCGACCATAACGCGGATGGAGGGGTCGATAGCCCGTGCTCCGAGGACGAAGCCGCGGTTGTAGCGTGCCGCGTCCCCGGCGTCCACCGGGCCGACGAGGCCGAGGATCTTGGACTTGGTCGTCATGCCTGCGATCAGGCCGCTGAGGTAGCCGGTCTCTTCACTCTCGGGCATGTAGGTGAAGACGTTGGCCGGGCCCTTCTCGCTGGAGGTACCGAAGGCGAAGGTCACATCGGGGTACTCCTCGGCCATCTCGAGGGTGAGGTTCTTGTACTGGGCCCCGTGGGCGATGATGATGTCATAGCCTTGGGCGACGTACTGGCGGGCCGCGGTGCCTGCATCGACCAGGTTCATCTTCTCGGTGTAGCTGTACTCGATACGGCCGGGAAGCTGCTTCATCGCCTCGGTGATGCCGTCATGCATCGACTGGCACCACCCCTTGTCATCGATGGTGTTTTCGATGATCAGGGCGATCTTTACGACGTTTGAGTCCTTCTTCACTGCGGCCTTCTCACCAGATCCGGCGGCAAAGAGGGTGGTGCATGCCAGCACGAGGCAGAGCATGATAGTCACGGTTTTCTTCATACGGCTTCTCCTCTACAGGGTGCCTCCCACCAGGTGGGAGGGAATTTCCTTCAGTATAGGTTGAAGTGCAGAGGGTGTCAAAAGAATTTAGGATATAAAAAATTCATCAACGGGATGTACTTGTAATAAAACTAAATAATTTGTGTTCTATTTATCAATACATCATATCACTTGTTGCAAATTGAGATAACGCTCAATGAAAAAACTTGTAATTTCTTAGATACAACGCTCTCCTCGGTCGATGGTCGTGCCTGGTCGCAACGTTTTGGCATTCATTGTTGCAACTTTTGTTGCACTCTTCACCGCTTGTTGCAAATCCTCTCCTCTGAGCAGTGCCACCGTCAGTGCACCATTGAAGGAATCCCCACTCCCGATGGTATTGACCGCCTCCACCCGCTCCACCGGCTCGCTAAAGAAGTGGGGGCCGTAGGCCCATACATCGAAGGCGCCGCGGGTGAAGACACTGGCAGTTCCATGTGTGGTGTAGATCTCCTCCATGAAGGGGACGATCTTCTCCTTGAGGGCAGTGGTGTCCTCCGTCTCTCCTACCTCAAGGCCGAGGAACGTCGCGGCCGCCTCGCTGAGGTTGGGCTTGATGACATCCACTCCGTAGGGGAGGCACGCCTTGAGGTCCGCTCCCTTGATATCGAGGAGGACGAAGAGGCCGGCCTCCTTGGCCATGCGGACAAAGTCTGTGTAGATGGAGGGGCTGTAGCCGCCGGCGCGGGTGCCGGCGATGATCATGGCGTCGCAACTCTGGTAGTTCGCCTCGAAGAGCGCCCTGATAGGCCCCTCCACCGAGGGGTCGACCGGGTAGGGCTCCTGCACCAGCTCGGTGGTCATCCCCTCGCTGATGATGGTGGTGCAGCTGCGCATCTCGCTCTTGCTGTCCGCCCAGAGGACCTCCACCTTGTCACGGCTGCAGAGGCGCAGCATCTCGTCGATACGCGAGCCGCCGAGGTGGCTGAGCCAGATCGCCTCCTCCCCGAGCTCGGTGATGATACGTGCGGTGTTCATCCCCTTGCCCGCCACATCGAGGTAGTGGGCGGTGGCGCGGTTCACCTCACCGAGGGCGAGGGAGGGGATGCAGAGGGTATATTGGAAGGTGGGGTTGAGGCAGACGGAGAGGATCTTCATGAGAGCTCCAGACTCAGGGTGGGGTGGGAGGGGATGAGCTGGCGGTAGCGTACCCCGCTCTGGTCGAAGAGCCACTTGCTCGCCTTGGTGTTGTCCTCATCGGCGTACTTGTCGCTGAGGTAGACCACCTCGCGGATCCCCGCTTGGATGATCGCCTTGGCGCACTCGTTGCAGGGGAAGAGGCCGACGTAGAGGCGGCAGCCCTTGAGCCTGGCGGTGGAGTTGAGGATGGCGTTGAGCTCGGCGTGGCAGACGTAGGGGTACTTGGTCTCAATCCACTCCCCCTCACGGCTCCACGGGGCATCGTCGTCGCTCACCCCGATGGGCAGGCCGTTGTAGCCGACGCCCACGATCTTCTTCTCCTCGTTGACGATGCACGCCCCCACCTGGGTGTTGGGGTCCTTGCTACGCATCGAGGAGAGGACGGCCACGCCCATGAAGTACTCGTCCCAGCTGATGTAGTCCTTACGCTTTGTCATCGGTGTGCTCCTTCTCGAAGAGGAATGCGAGGATGGTCTCGGTCAACTCCTTTTGCACCGAGTGGTACATCAAGAGTGCATGGCGGGTATGGTTGAACGGGGGCATCTCGGTCTTGAGGATCCTGAAGTCCCGGCTCTTGTGCTCGGCTTCGATGATCTCGCAGTTGCCGAAGGGTACGGTCCGGTCCCCCCGGTCGTGGATGACGAAGAGTGGGCAGGTGATGAGCCCGAGCTCCTTCCTGACTCTCCTCATGGCGTGGACCAGACTCAGGCCCGGGCGCAGGAAGAGGCCGCTGTAGCCGCACCAATCCTTGCTGCCGTCCTCACCTTCGGCGGAGCCCGGCTTCACCCCGGCCTTGATAGCGGGGGTGAAGAGGGCGAGGGTGCGCAGGAAGTACTGGCGCCAGTCGGTGATGATGCCGTCACGGGGAGAGTTGAAGACCACCGGGGCGGCGATCGAGACGAGCTTGTCGGGGGCCATCGGGCCGTTGCAGTAGGTCTCCCCGATCTTGAGGGTCATCATGCCGCCCATGGAGGTGCCGAGCACATAGAGGGTCTCGTACTCGCCCCGCAGCCGCTCGTAGGTGCGGCAGAGGGAGTCGAACCACTGGGTGAAGGTTGTCTTGACGAACTCGTCGGGCGAGGTGCCGAAGCCCGGCAGGAGCGGGACGTACACATCGAGGCCCGCCTCGGCGAAGACCGCGCTGCTGTAGGTGTAGATCGAGGGGGTCGAGGGGAAGCCATGGACGATGAGGATGGCACGTGTATTGCCCTCATTCGTGATGGTGATGGAGCGTGCCTTCGGGTCGAAGACCTTTGATTCATCGCTCTCGATGGGGTGGACCGCACGGTCCTTGTAACCGACGAGGGTGATGTTCCAGAGCAGGAAGAGAACGATGACGAGAAGTATGATTATCCACATGGCTCTTACTATACCCCAAGAGTGGGTACGGGTGAAGCCAATTATGTGGGTATGATGGCCCTCATCCGCTGGTAGACCTCTTCACCGCTGTAGCGCAGGTCGGTTGCCTCGGCACTCTGTTCGGCTTCGAGCAGTGCCGTTTCAATCATTGCAGCCTCTTCGGAAGATTCGCTGTAAGAGGACTTATCCATTGGGTTGCCTCGTTGGGGTGGTTTGGATGAGGGAGAAGCCCTCAGGACGGTCGATTCTGCTGATGCGATCTCCTCGCCTCAGCACTCCGTGCAGCTGGATATACGTCCTGCCACGTTCGTGAGCCTGGACGGCCAAGAGGTAGTCGTTGCTGTCAAGGCGGACTTTTGCCTTGACGAGCTCTGTTTCATCGGGGAGGAGCAAGGAGAGGATCACCTCACCGCTTCGCTTTCCATCCTCACCGACATCCCCATTCAACGTCTCTACCGTGCCAATCATCTGGTGTGTTTCGTCCTCACCTTTCATTGGACGCAACTGGCGGTAGGCTCGCTCTATCTCCGGGTAATAATCAACGGGAAGACGGACGGTAGAGGGTGCGGTGGGCAGGGGTACGTGAGCAAGTGATCCCCAGGTCATCGAGAGGATGACCTCCCCTTGTTCTTGGCTTCCCTGGAGATCGAGCAATCCTTTGCAAAGGTTGGATGAGATCAGGGGAGGTTCATCCCTGTTGTATTGCTTCTCCAAAAG
>CALFMX010000312.1 GCA_937902565.1 uncultured Spirochaetales bacterium | reverse complement strand
AACGCACTGCCGGTCGTCTACCTTTCGGTCTTCTGGCAGACCTTCGTGCAGGGCCTGATCATCCTCATCGCCCTCGCCTTGAATACCATCAGTGACCAGCGCAAGTACAAACGGATGCTGGCCCAAAGGAGGGCGTGACCATGCAGCAGAAAACCGATTTGGTAGCAAAGAACCGACTCATCGACGAGATGAGCATCAGGAACCGACTGATTGAATTCTTCACCAAGTGGGAAGTGATTCTCATCTTCATCGCCATCGCCGTCTTTGTCTTCTTTACTCTCAAGAGCCCGTACTTCCTCGACTGGTTCAACCTCATGAACGCCACATTCCAATTCTCTGAGAAGGCGATCATGGCCCTTCCGATGATCTTCATCATCATGTGCGGGGATATCGACATCTCGATTGCCTCGATCATCGCCCTCTGTGCCTATGTGGTGGGCAATGCAGCCCTTGGCGGCGCTTCGATCCCATCATTGATTCTCCTCTCCCTGCTGGTCGGCACCGCTGCGGGTTTCTTCAATGGCATCTTGATCACCTCCTTGAACATGCCGGCCATCGCGGTGACCCTGGCGACCCAGTCGATCTATCGCGGCATCTCGATCGGCCTGCTCGGTGATCAGGCGAGGACGAAGTTCCCGCCGAATTTCGGTGTTCTCGGCCAGGAGTTTGTCCCGGGAACCACGATCCCCATCGAGTTCGTCATCTACTTGGTCCTGATGCTCATCTTCGCCTTCGTTCTTCACAAGACCACCTATGGCCGGCGCCTTTATGCCATCGGCAACAGCGCCGAAGCAGCGCGTTTCAGCGGTATCAACGTGAAACTGACAAAGATCATCAACTTTACCCTCACCGGCTTCTTCTGTGGCCTCACTGCGATTCTGCTGGCTAGCAGAATCCTGTCGGTCCGCTCCAATATCGCCAACGGCTGGGACCTTGAGATCATCACGCTGGTCGTGCTCGGTGGCGTCTCGATCAACGGAGGACGGGGGAGTGTCTTCGGGGTCTTCGTCGGTTCACTGGTCGTGGGGTATCTGAAGTTTGGCATGGGCCTGCTCAAGCTCAGTGGTACCCTCATGACGATCGTCATCGGCTCGCTCTTGATCTGCGCGGTCCTCCTGCCTCGGCTCCTGGACCTCTACAAGGCCAAGCGCAAGCTGAGAATCCAGGCCCAGAGGTAACAATCATGCGCCAAGGATTTGTCATGCAGTTGAAGAGGGGCTTTGAGGCGGAGTACCAGAGGCGTCACGATGCCATCTGGCCCCAGCTCAAGGCCCTGCTCAGTGAGAGTGGTGTCTATGACTACACGATCTTCCTGGAGGAGGAGAGTGGCAAGCTCTTTGCCTTTCAGAGGAATCGTGGAGAAGGGGGCTCCCAGGACCTGGGGAGCAACCCCATTGTACAGCGTTGGTGGGCCTATATGGCTGATATCATGGAGACTCATGAGGACAACTCACCGGTTTCGATTCCCCTGCGAGAGGTCTTTCACTTGGACTAGTAAAAATCTTCAGTTCATGCTTGATTATTATAGCTATACATAATAGAATCGAAAGTGTTACGAAAGATAATAGAAAGCAGGAGCGAGAAATGTTGGGTCTTTCCCCTCGTGAAGAGCAAATCCTCGAAAAGCTTCGCAGCGGTGAGGAGTATCCTGTTACTCGGCTCAGCGAGGAGCTGGGCGTCTCGGCAGTAACAATTCGTGCAGACATCCGTAACCTCGATGCCAAGGGCTTGGTTGTTCGCAGCCACGGCAAGGTTGTAGTGGCAAGCGCGCCACAGACTGCGGTGCGTGACGGCACCAATGCCGCGCAGAAGGAGGCAATCGCCCGGGTGGCAGCCTCGCTTGCCACGGACAACGACTGCATCATGATCACCAACGGCTCGACCTGCTCCCTCATCCCCCGCTACCTCTTCGGTAAGCGTGGGCTCAAGATTGTCACCAACTCAACCTTGCTGCTCCCCTATGGGAGGGCAAACCCCCATCTCCATATCACCCTCGTGGGAGGGGAGTACCGAAGCCAGGCAGAGGCGCTGGTCGGACCTGCGGCAATCGCCCAGATCGAAGACTACCATGTCTCCACCACCTTCTTCGGCACCGATGGTTTTACGCTCGAGCATGGCCTGACCACCGGCCTGGTGGAGAATGCCCAGGTGGTGCAGCGCATGTGCGCCCAGGGGACGCGCCGAGTGCTCTGCGTCGACTCATCGAAGGTAGGCCACCGTGGTTTTGTCCGGATCATGCCGGTAACCGATATCGATACCATTGTCACCGACAGTGGGTTTCCAACAGATCTGATCAGCCAGCTCGAGGAGCTGGGAGTCGAGGTCATTATAGCTGAGTAAGGAGAGAGAGCATGGCACACCAAGTCCTGATGCCGAAGCAAGGCAACACCGTAGAGAGTTGCATCATCGTTGAGTGGAACGTTAAGGTCGGCGACCAGGTTGATGTCGGCTCAACCATCTGCTCTGCCGAGACCGACAAGTCGACGATCGACGTCGAGTCCACGGTAAGCGGCACGGTCCTCGCCCTCCTCTACAAGGAGGGGGACGATGTTCCGGTGATGGTGCCCATCGCTGTCGTCGGCGAACCCGGTGAGCAGATCGATCTCCCGGCAGCAGACGTCGAAGAGCCTGCCGAGCAGGCAGAGCGTGCTGAAGCACCCGCCCCGGCAGCGGCTCGGGAGTCGGCAGTGGCGCCCACCGTTGCAGCACAGGGGTCGAGCCCACGGGCACGCATGAGTGCCCGGGAACGCGGTATCCACCTCTCGAATCTCGGAGCAAGCGGCCCCAAGGGCCGGATCATCGAACGCGATGTCCTTGCTGCACAGGGTGAGCCCTTGAGCCCGGTGGCACGTGAAGCGGCCCTCAAGGGCCAGGGGGCTACTCCCCAGCGCGGCAGCGGCATCGGCGGGAGAGTCCTCAGCGGCGACCTCGTCCAACCCGTCAGTGCTGCCGAGCCTGTTGCCGTAGCGCGTGAGTACACCGACATCCCGCTCAAGGGTGTGCGGAAGATCACGGCAGAGCGGATGATGGCATCCATCTCCACCACCTGTCAGTTCACCATGACCGCCTGGGCCGATGCCACCGCCCTCAAACGCCTGAGATCTGAGTTCAAGGCGGCCCGGCCCGAGCTCGGGCTCGGTGGTATCACCATCGGGGACCTGGTCCTCTTTGCCGTTGCCAAGACGCTCACCGAATTCCCCTCACACAACGCCCACTTCCTTGGCGACTCGATCCGTCGCTTTGCCTCGATCGACCTGGGCATCGCCACCGATACCCCCA
>CALFMX010000311.1 GCA_937902565.1 uncultured Spirochaetales bacterium | reverse complement strand
CAGGCAGGGTGCGAAATTTTGCGGGTGGCCGTTCCCAACCGGGAAAGTGTCGCCCTCATCCCCGCCCTCAAGCAGGAAGTCGCCGCCGCCGTCGAGGCGCAGCGCAAGCAGATCCAAGTCATGGTGGACGAGATCTACTCGTTCGCCGAACCGGGGTTCCAGGAGGTGAAGACCAGCGAGTACCTCGCGGGTATCCTCGAGAAGAACGGCTTCAAGGTGGAGCGCGGCGTGGCGGAGAACATCCGCTTTGCCAAGGCGGCCCGGAAGCAACACCTGGTCAAGGGGATGATCGGGGGGCACGCGCCCTTCACGCTCCCTGACGAGGCCCTTGCCATGATGGGCGAGGCGGTCAGGGAGACCGGCTGCGGGATCCACCTGCACGTTGCCGAGGACAAGTACGATGTGGTGCACAGCCACCACCACTACAACACGGATATCGTCGACCGGCTTGAGCAGTTCGGCCTGCTCACCGACAATGCGCTGTTGGTGCATGGCCTCCATCTGAACAGCCATGAGATCGAGAAGCTCAACTCCTACGGGTGCTTCTTCGCCCACAATGGGCGCAGCAACATGAACAACAACGTCGGCTACGCCCGTCACATCCAGGAGGTCAAGAACCTGGTCATCGGTACCGACGGCTGTGGGGGCAACATGTTCGAGGAGCTCAAGCTCGCCTTCTTCAAGCACAAGGACCAGGGCGGGTCGTGGTGGCCGAGCGACTATGTCGCTGCCCTGAGCCGCGGCAACATGCTCGTGGAGCGGTACTTTGATGGAAAATTCGGACAGGTGAGTGAGGGGTACAAGGCCGATCTGGTCGTTTGCGACTACCACGCGCCGACACCGATCGTCCCTGCCAATGCTGCGAGCCACTTCGTGTGGGGGATGAGCTCGAACTGCGTCGAGAGCGTGATGGTCGATGGGAAATTGGTGATGGAGGGGCGGAAAATCGCCCACCTTGATGTTGATGCTATCTACGCCGAGGCGGCCAAGGTTGCCAAGAAGGTGTGGGAGCGAGTGGACAAAATCGCACCCTAGGGGGCGATTATCATAATGATAAGGGGATTTGCATGAAAAAAATTGCAGAACAGATCAGACAGAAAGCCGCTGAGTATCGTGACTACACGGCAGAGAACCTCTCCAAGCTGGTGAAGGTCAAGAGTTACAGCTCCCAGGAGGAGGATGTATGTCGCCTGATCGTCACGCTTTGCGAGGAAGCGGGGTTTGACGAGATCCGCATCGACGGGCTCGGCTCAGTCGTCGCCCGCATAGGCAATGGCCCCAAGCAGCTTGCCATCGATGGACACATCGACACCGTCGAGGTAGGAAACCTCGCCAACTGGGAGTTTGATCCCTTCTGTGGCGATATCAAGGACGGCAAGGTCTGGGGTCGTGGCGCCAGTGACCAGAAGGGTGGGGCAGCCTCGATGATCACCGCTGGCCGGATCCTCAAGGACCTTGGCTATGGTGGAGAGTACACCGTGTTCTTCACCTTCACCGTCATGGAAGAGGACTGCGACGGCATGTGCTGGAAGTACCTCATCGAAGAGGAGAACCTCAAGCCCGACCTGATCGTCTCCACCGAGCCCACCAGTTGCCAGCTCTACCGCGGTCACCGCGGCCGGATGGAGATCCGCGTGATCCTGCGTGGCATCTCGTCGCATGGCAGTGCCCCCGAGCGTGGCATCAGTGCAGCCTACAAGGCAGCGAAGGCCGCCCTCGCGATCGAGCAGCTGAACAAGGACCTGCTTCCCGATGACGACAAGTTCCTCGGCAAGGGAACCATCACCGTCAGCCAGATGGATGTCAAGGGACCGAGCCAGTGTGCGGTGGCCGACTACGCGATGCTCTACCTCGACCGTCGCCTCACCTGGGGTGAGGATGCCGAGCTGGCCATGGGCCAGGTACGCGAGTACATCAGCAAGGCTACCGGTGATGATCCCGATTCGATCATCGTCGAGATGCCCGACTACGAGAAGATCGGCTGGACGAAGAAGGAGTACTCGCAGGAGCTCTACTTCCCCACCTGGAAGATCGATGAGAGCCACCACCTGGTGCAGGCTGGTATCAAGGGCCACGAGGCGCTCTTCGGCAAGAAGCCTGTCGTTGACAAGTGGACCTTCTCGACCAATCTCGTGGCGACCACCGGCCGCCATAAGATCCCTGCCATCGGCTTCGGCCCTGGCGATGAGGCCCAGGCCCACGCACCCAACGAGATCAACCGGATCGACGATCTGGAGATTTGTGCAGCCTTCTATGCAATGCTGCCCTATTCGTTGGAGAAATAACGGGCCATCGGTGTCGCTGACACCAGTGGGTATGGTATACTTGGGCCACGGGGCTTTGCCCTGTGGCTCATTGAACGAATAGCGTACCGTTGTTCATTTAAATGGATAATGGGCTGAACAGAACCTGCCTCCTAGGGGGGCTCTGGAAGGCGGGTTGGATGGAAGAACCAAGGTCGCAGGCGGTCCCCTCGCCACCTGCTCCTTCCTTGCGGAACTAGCCGCATGCCGAAGCCGACTTGGTGCAAGACCGGCTTATGGGAATCCTGAGGCCGACCCTTGTGCATATAAGGAGATCCGAAGGCATGAGTTCCTCGCTTCTTTTGAAAAATATCTACTGTCTCCAGACGTCGTTTGACAAACCGCAGTTGAGTGGAGTCGACCTCTTGGTCGTCGACAGCAAGGTCAGTGCGATTGGTCCTACCGGATCGCTCTCCGTCCCTGCCGGTGCCCAGGTGCTGGACTGCTCCCACCATGTGGTGCTACCCGGCCTGGTCAACACTCACCACCACTTCTATCAGACACTGACACGCAACCACCCGGCCGTCCAGAACGCGAAGCTCTTCGATTGGCTCACCTTCCTCTACGATGTGTGGAAGTACATCGATGAGGAGGCGGTCTACTACTCGTCGCTTCTTGCGATGGCAGAGCTGGCAAAGACCGGCTGTACCCTTACCACCGACCACCACTACCTCTATCCCCGCTCCTTTTCCGGGGATCTGATGGGATTGCAATTCAAGGCTGCCGATACCATCGGCATGCGTTTCTCCCCCACCAGGGGTTCGATGAGCCTCTCCAAGAAGGATGGAGGGCTCCCCCCTGACAGCGTCGTGCAGACCGATGATGAGATCCTCGCCGACAGCGAGCGGGTCATCAAGGAGTACCATGACCCTGCCCCCGATGCGATGCACAAGATTGCGCTGGCGCCCTGCAGCCCATTCAGCGTCACCAAGGAGTTGATGCGCGATACCGCGCGCCTTGCGCGCAAACACGGGGTGCGGCTTCACACCCACCTCTGCGAGACCGCCGATGAGAACGACTTCTGCATCGAGATGTATGGCATGCGCCCCGTCGCCCTGATGGAGGCGTGTGAGCTCATCGGCAGCGACGTCTGGTACGCCCACGGCATCCACTTCAACGACGACGAGCTCGCCCTCCTCAAGGAGACGGGCAGCCACATCGCCCACTGCCCCTCATCGAACATGCGCCTCGCCAGCGGCATCTGCCGGGTACGCGAGATGATCGACATGGGGATCAATGTGTCCCTCGCCGTCGATGGTTCGGCCTCTAACGACAGCTCCGACATGCTTGCCGAGGTGCGCCAGGCGCTCCTGCTGCAGCGCATCAAGTATGGGTCCGGCGGCCTGACCGCCACCGAGGCGTTCACCATGGCAACCGAGGGTGGGGCGAAAGCGCTCAACTTTGCTTCGGTCGGTCGCCTCGAGAAGGGGTGGGCCGCTGACCTGGCGGTGTGGGATGTTTCCACCATTCCGTACGCCGGGGCACAGAGCGATCCGGTGGCCAGCCTGATCTTCTGTGGGACGAACCACAACACCACCCACACCATCATCAACGGCAAGCTCGTTGTCCATGATGGGATCTTGATCGGGTTCGATGAGGATGAACTCGCCGCCAAGGCGAATGAGATAAGCCGGAGCATGCTGGACAAGGCTGCCCGTAAGGAGGTCGTATGATACAGGAATTTCTTGTGGCATCGAACATATCGGATGCGCTCGCTCTCAAGCGTAACAATACGAAGAGCATGTGGTTTGCCGGCGGGACGGAGATCAACCGCTATGGCTCCACGCTCGATGCAAAGGTGGGCATCAGCCTCAAGGCGCTCGGCCTTGACCAGATCGTCGATGAGGGCCCATCGATCCGCATCGGGTCGATGGTGAACCTGCAACAGCTCATCGACAGCCCGCTCGTGCCCGCCTGGCTCAAGGAGGCGGCGCGCTACTGCGGCTCCTACACGAGGCGCCACATGGCGACCATCGGAGGGAACCTCGCCCTGATGAGCGACCACTCCTTCCTCGTGCCCGCCCTGCTCGCCTCACGGTGTACCCTCATGACGGCCAACCTCACCGAGGGGGGGGCGTACAGTGAGGATGAGGTGCCGGTGCGTGAGTACTACACCTACTACAAGCAACACGCCACCACCCTGATCCTGGCCATCTCGTTGCCCAAAGACAAGCGGTACGTCGGCTCGAGGCGCTATGCACTGAGCGTCCAGAATCGTAGCGCCGCCAACGTCGCCTTCGGGGCGATGATGGGTGAGGGGCTGGTCATCAGCCACGTACGGGTCGTCGCGGCGATCCACGGCAGTGGGGTCCAGCGCCTCAGTGAGGTGGAGAACGCCATCGAGGCCGGAGAGCTCTCCAGCCGGGAAGATGTACAGCTGGCGGTGAGCCAGGCTCTGGAGGCGGTCGATGACTTTGTCGGGAGCAGCCAATATAAGCGCTACATTGCCGCAGAGGGGATCGGACAGCTCTTCGGCGAATTTCTCAAAGGAGGCGCACGATGAGTACCATCACTCTGACAGTAAACAATAAACGCCATACCCTCGAGGTTGCGGATAACCGGACCCTCCGTTCGGTCCTCGTCCAGCTCGGCTACCGCAGTGTTCGCGACAGCGATGACGGCGAGGGCTTTGTCGGGAGCGACACCGTCCTGCTCAACGATATTCCCGTCTATGCAAACCTGACGCTCGCCGTCCAGGCCGATGGGGCCACGATCAGGACCGCCGAGAGTTTGGGCAATAGCCGGCACCTCAACGCAGTACAGCAGGCGATGGTCGACAGCGGGGTGGTGCAGAGCGCCTACAACGCACCGGCTGCCGCCCTCCTGCTCACCTGGCTCCTCGAGCATCACCCCGAGCCGACGAGAGAACAGGTCAAGGAGGTCCTCAGCGGCCTCTTCATCCGCGACAGCGGCTATGAGCAGTACTATACGGCGGTCAAGCTTGCCAGCGAACGGATGAAGACCGGCGCCTACCAGAGCGAGATCGCCCCCTCCTTCCGTGACAACCTCACCTACGTCGGCAAGCCGAAGGGCAAGGTCGACGGCGCCGTCCTCGTCGCCGGTGAACCCGCCTTCGTCGAGGACCGGGTCCAGCCCGGCTACTACTCGATGGTGATCCTTCGCAGCCCCCACGCCCACGCCTATATCAAGAAGATCGATATCAGCGAGGCGTTGAAGGTCGAGGGGGTGGAGACGATCATCACCCACGAGAACTGCCCCGATGTCTACTACATGCAGGCGGGCCAGTCCAACCCCGAGCCGAGCCCGCACGACCGCCGGCTCCTCAACCAGAAGGTCCGCCACGTCGGCGACCGGGTCGCGGCCATTGTGGCGGAGACCGAGGAGCAAGCCATCGAGGCGAGGGACAAGATCAAGGTTGAGTACGAGGTCCTCAAGCCGGTATTCACCGTCGAGGAGGCGATGGCCGACGGGGCACCACGGGTGCACAACGGCATCGTCGAGTTCAGAAGCGGTGAACCCGAGGGCCTTGCTGAGTACAACAAGGACGCAGATCCCCGTGATGGGAAGGTCGTCTACATGTTCCCGCTCCACGGCGATATCAGGCGCAACATCGCCAGTGCCGCCCGTGGCCAGATCGGGGATGTGGAGAAGGGGTTTGCCGAGGCCGATACCGTCATCGAGCGCACCTACCGGACGACCCAGATCCAGTGTACCCCCCTTGAGCCGCACATCTGTTATGCACGGATCGAAGGTGGGCGCCTGGAGCTCCACGCCTCGACGCAGGTCCCCTACCACGTCAGGCGGATCGTCGGCTGGGTCTGCCAGATTCCCGAGAACAAGATCCGCGTCATCAAGGAGCGGGTCGGCGGTGGCTACGGCTCCAAGCAGGACGTGCTGGTCGAGGATCTGGTCGGCTACGCCACCTGGATCACCGGCAAGCCGGTCTTCTACCGCAATACCCGTGAGGAGGAGTTCATCGCCAACTCGACACGCCACCCGATGCGGGTGACCGTGAAGATGGGGGCGAAGAAGGATGGTACCATCACGGCCGTTGAGATGGACGTGCGGGCCAATACCGGCCCCTACGGCAACCACTGTCTCACCGTCCCGATGAACGCCTGTTCGAAGACACTGCCGCTGCTGGCTGTCGACAACATGAAGTTCCAGGTGATCACCTACTACTCGAACATCGCCCCCACCGGAGCCTACCAGGGCTATGGGGCCCCCAAGGGCAGCTACGCCCTGATGACCTGTATGGCCGAGCTGGCCGAGGCGGTCGGGATCGACTACTTCCAGATGGCGATGAAGAACAAGGTGGAGACGGGCTATATGCTCGAGATTCTCCGGGGCCTTGGAGAGGGGCGTGAGGGCAATGTGGTGCCCGTCGGCTCCTGTGGCCTCGAGGAGTCGCTCGTGCGCGGTGCCAAGATGATCGAATGGGGCAAGAAGGTCGAGGGACCGAGCCCCGAGTGGAAGGTCGGCAAGGGCTTTGCCATGATCCAGCAGGGTAGTGGACTGCCCGGCCTCGACCACGGCAACGCCTGGGCAAAGCTGCTCACCGACGGCACCTTCCAGATCTTCAGTGGCGGGGCCGACATTGGCACCGGCCTGGATACGGTCACTGCAAAGATGATCAGCGAAGCCTTCTGTGTCCCTCTTGACCGGGTGACGGTCACCAGTGGCGATACCGACAGCTGTACCTTCGACACCGGCGCGTTCGCCTCAAGCGGCACGTACTTCTCCGGTGGGGCCTCCTACAAGGCGGCCGAGGATCTGAGACGGAATCTGCTCGCCGAAGCGGCCCTGCAGATGGAGGAGGATGTCGATGACCTGAGCTTGCGGGCTCCCGGCGAAGTCTATTCGACCAAGACCGGTGCGGTCCTCAGCTACGCCGAGCTCTCCCATACGGCCCTATCGGGTACCGGACGCGGCCAGGTGATGGGCTCCGGCTCCTTCACCACCCTGCACAACTCGATCCCCTACGGGGCCCACTTCGCCCAGGTTGCGGTCAACACCCGCACCGGTGAGGTGAAGGTGCAGAAGTTCTATGCGCTGCAGGATGCCGGCACCCCGATCAACCCCGAACTCGCCATGGGCCAGCTCTACGGGGCTGCCCTCAAGTCGATCGGCCACACCCTCTACGAGAACATGATCCTCGATGAGGAGGGACGGTGCCTGAACCCGAACTTCACCGATTACGGTGTTCCCATGATCAGTGAGGTCCCCGAGGACTTCAAGGCGGTTTTGATCGACGTCAACGATGAGGTGGGGCCCTATGGGGCGAAATCGATCAGCGAGATCGCAACCAATGGTGCGGCTCCGGCGATCGCGACCGCCATCTTCGATGCAGTGGGTATTTGGATGCGTTCCTGGCCGTTCAGCCCGGAGAAAATCCTCAAGGAGCTTGGAAAGATCCAGTAGGGTTTTGCAACAAAGTGCAACAATATTCTAGACAGTGGTACCCCCTCGTGGTATAGTGCCATTGTCTGGAATTTCTTAAAATCAACCATAATGGAGGTTTCCCCGTATGAAGGACAAAGCTGCTATCAAGAAGATGATTGAAGAGCTCAAGACCCTCAAGACTGACGACATGTATCTCAATGATTTTTTCCTCACCTGGAATGAGAGTGACGATGAAATTGCCGCGGTTTTTCAGGTAGCTGAGATCCTCAGGGCAATGCGGGAGAACAACATCTCCGCCAAGGTCTTCGACAGTGGGCTGGGAATCTCCATCTTCCGTGACAACTCGACGAGAACCCGCTTCAGCTTCGCAAGTGCCTGTAACATGCTGGGCTTGACGGTCCAGGACCTCGATGAGGGCAAGAGCCAGATCGCCCATGGCGAAACGGTCCGTGAGACGGCCAACATGGTCAGCTTCATGGCGGACGTCATCGGCATCCGCGACGACATGTACATCGGCAAGGGCCATACCTACATGAAGAGCGTCGCCGATGCTGTGCAGAGTGGCTATGACGACGGCGTGCTGGAGCAGCGGCCGACCCTGGTCAACCTGCAGTGCGATATCGACCACCCGACCCAGGCGATGGCCGATATGCTCCATGTGATCAACCACTTCGGCGGTGTCGAGAACCTGAAGGGCAAGAAGGTTGCCATGACCTGGGCGTACAGCCCCTCCTATGGCAAGCCCCTCTCCGTCCCCCAGGGTATCATCGGCCTCTTCACCCGCTTTGGCATGGATGTCGTGCTTGCCCACCCGGAGGGGTACAACGTCATGGCCGAGGTCGAGGAGGTTGCAAAGGCGAACGCCGCCAAGGGCGGTGGGTCCTACACGCGTGTCGAGTCGATGGCCGAGGCGTTCAAGGATGCCGATATCGTCTATCCCAAGAGCTGGGCACCGTTTGCCGTGATGGAAGAGCGGACCGAAATCGTCGAGCATGGGGATGACAAGGCCTTGCACGCCCTCGAACAGGCGTGCCTCGCCAACAACGCCAAGTTCAAGGAGTGGACCTGCACCGAGGAGCTGATGAGCCTGACACGAGACGGCAAGGGGCTCTACATGCACTGCCTGCCTGCCGACATCACCGGGGTCTCCTGCAAGGAGGGAGAGGTCGAGGCATCGGTCTTTGACCGCTACCTGGTCCCCCTCTACAAGCAGGCGAGTTACAAGCCCTACATCATCGCCGCGATGATCTTTCTTGCCAAGTTCAAGAACCCCTCAGCCAAGCTTGACCAGCTCTTGAAGAAGGAAGCGGAGCGGATTCGCTGATTCTGGAATACTTCAATCGAATGATGGATTACAAGGCCGGGACTGAAAATCCCGGCCTTGGCTTGTCAGTGCCGCTGCTCGGCAAATTGGATGCGTACCCCATTGGGGTCGAGGACGTAACAGAAGCGGATCGTGGGGTTCGGCTTGAAGGGGCCACTGTGGATGGCAATGCCCATCGCCTCCAGGTCCGCCATCTTCTTGTCGAGGTCATCGACCCCAAACCCGATGCTGATACCCTCGCCAACACTCTGTGGTGTGGCTCCCTCGTGGCAGATGAGCTCGACCTTTGTCTCCCCGTCTCCCATGAAGGCGATTGAGGTGGGTGTACCCTCAACCCGCCACGCTACATGCAATCCCACGATCTGCTCGTAGAACCGGACGCTCTCTTCAAGATCAGCCACCTCTATCGTGGTCCATAAGAATTTCATGATATCCTCCCTGCCTGGTGGGCTGCCAACAGGGCCGTACTGAACGCGCCCTGGAGATTGAAGCCCCCGCTCTCCCCATCATAGTCGAGGACCTCACCACAGAAGAAGAGGCCGCTATGGATTCTCGACTCCATCGTCTTGCGATTCACCTCGCCGAGGGCCACGCCACCCCGGGTCACCATCGCACTGCCAAAGCCCATTGTCCGTTCGACAGTGAAGGGGTGGGCCGATAGCAGGGCACAGAGCTGCCGCCGCCGCTTCGTTTCTATCTGGGCCCACCGCAGCGATGGGTCTATGCCAGCTGATTCAAGAAGGGCGAGGGCGAGGGCTTTGGTGAGGCCCACCTCTTTTGCCAGTGTGGCAACCTGCTGTTGGGGATGGGAGCGTGCCGCAGTGTTCAGTCGCTCCATCGGCTCCTCCACAAAGCTCACCGTGATAGTGTCGCCGCTCCCAGCTCCCCCGCTGAGGGTGAGGATCGGGGGGCCGGAGAGGCCTCGGTGGGTGAAGAGGAGATCACCATGGCCGCTGTAGTAGGGTTTATTCTCCCCTTCATGGGTTGCTGTTACCGTGACCGACTCCATCGAGGAGCCACTGAGGGCGCTGTAGCGCCACCCCCTGATGATGAGGCCGACGAGGGCGGGCCTCGGTTCAACAGTGGTGTGCCCCAGGTTTCTCAGCAGTGGGTAGAGCGACCCATCACTGCCGGTTGCCGGGTAGCTCATGCCCCCGGTGGCCACGATGAGAGATC
This sequence comes from uncultured Spirochaetales bacterium, assembly GCA_937902565.1. GTDB lineage: Bacteria > Spirochaetota > Spirochaetia > Sphaerochaetales > Sphaerochaetaceae > Sphaerochaeta. The sequence goes on along the minus strand of CALFMX010000311.1, from coordinate 9,452 downwards.
TGGTGTGGTACTCACCTCTGTCGGTGGTGAGGGCGAACCCCTCACGCTCCCGTTCGATGGCCTTGACCTGCTCTCGGCAGCGGATGGGGATCCGGGAGGCTGAGAGGAGGCAGTCGCGCACCTCTCGGGCATCGAGGCTTGCAGGAAAGACCTTGCCATCGCTGCGCTCAATGGTGGGCACGCCATGGTCTTCAAACCACAGCCTGAGGGCGTGGGGCGGGAGGGTCTGCAGTGCCGGCAGGAGGAAATTGCGCTGCCCCTTTGTTGCAAAATGGGTCAGGAACTCCTCGACGGGGAGGGTGTTGGTGATGTTGCACATCCCGCCGCCGGTGATGAGGAGCTTGGCTGCGACCTCCGCTTTACCCTCGAGCAGCAGCGCCGTGGGGGCGGTGAGGTTGGCACGGGCGAAGAGACCCGCAGCCCCGCCTCCTATAATGATGATATCATAGTGTTCCATAATCCCTAGTAACTCACTTGCTTATAGGATGTGTTCATAGTATACCGTCAGTATAGCGGCAAGGAGGGGATGATGAAACGACTTGTTATCATTTCTTTGATGGTCTTGTCGGCGAGTTTTCCGCTGTGTGCCTACAGCGAGCTGACGAGTGAACTCTTCTACCGTTCGAGCAGCGGGACCGTCAGTTCATCAGGGGTGACCAATGCGTATGAAGGGACCGAGCTGGATGTGAGGATCACCAGCGCGAGCAGCTGGGATGGTTCCTTCTTCGTCACGCTCTTTGGCGGGGCCCAACGAGCTCTCTCCCTCACCTTTGACGGCATTGCCCAGGACCTCTCATCGCATAAGACAGCGTGGTACTATGGGGCCGGCAGTGCCGCCCTCATCACCTTCAGCCCATACGTCGGATTAGAGCTCAGCGTTGCCTATGAGACTGCCTGGCAGTTCATGGATCGCAGAGAGCTGGCGCTCGATACCCTGCGGGTAGGCTTGAAAGCGATGGCTTATGGTTTCAATGGGTTCGCCTTTTTGGTGGGGTTTGAGTACTCGCGCCCCCTCTGGGGACGGCTCATAGACCGGCGTGGTGCTGAAACCGACGTTCGGCGTTTTTCCTACGACGCCAATGGCTTCGCCCTCTCGGTGGGGGTGGGGTATCAGGTGTGGTAGGCGTTGAACCAATCGACGAAGGCTGAAAGGCCATCCTTGAGTGGGGTGTTCGGCCTGAAGTCAAAATCCCTTACCAGCTCATCGACATCAGCGTAGGTCTGGTAGACATCCCCTGCCTGCATCGGCAGGTACTCCTTGTCCGCCGTCTTTCCAATGCACGCTTCGAGGGTCTCTATGAACTCGATGAGCTTGATCGGTTGGTTGTTGCCGATGTTGTAGACCTTGTAACGGTCCCCATGCTCGTTCTCCTTCGGCGGGGAGGGGATGATTTTCAGGAGGGCGGTGATGATGTCGTCGACGTAGGTGAAGTCGCGCAACATGTCGCCGTTGTTGAAGACCTTGATGGTCTTGCCCTCCCTGATGGCGCGGGCGAAGGAGTAGTAGGCCATGTCGGGCCTGCCCCAGGGGCCGTAGACGGTGAAGAAGCGCAGGCCGGTGGAGGCGAAGCCGTAGAGGTGGGTATAGGCGTGGGCCAAGAGCTCATTGGACTTCTTGGTGGCTGCATAGAGGCTGACCGGGTTGTCGACCATATCGGTGGTGGAGTAGGGGACCTTCTCATTGAGGCCGTAGACCGATGAGGAGGAGGCGTAGACGAGGTGCTCGACCCCGTGGTGGCGACACGCCTCGAGGATGTTCAGAAAGCCGATGAGATTGCTTGACAGGTACGCCTTGGGGTTGGTTATGGAGTAGCGGACCCCTGCCTGGGCGGCGAGGTTCACCACATACCTGAAGTGGTAGCGGACGAAGAGCTCCTCAAGGGCTGCTTCATCGGCGATGTCAACCTTGTGGAAGGTGAAGAGCGGGGCCTCAAGCTCCTTGAGTCGTGCCTCTTTCAGGGAGACGGGGTAGTAGTCGTTGAGGTTGTCGATTCCCACGACATGGTTGCCGTTGGCAAGCAGTGCCTTGGTGAGGTGGTAGCCGATGAAGCCGGCGCTTCCGGTGACCAGTATGGGTGTGTGTTCGTTCATGGGGCCATTGTACTCCAAATGAGTGAACTTTGGAACAAAAACGAGGCCCCGAAGTGGGGCCTCGAATGATTGTGAACAGAGCTCTAGGCGAAGTTCGATAGGATCGCCTTGAGCACGAAGAGAGCGAAGAGGACCCAGGTCATCGGGGTGATGTCCTTTGCCTTCTTGCTGAACAGTTTGAGGATGACATAGGAGAGGATACCGAACATGATACCGTCTGCGATGGAGTAGGCAACGACCATGAAGATGATGGTCAGGAATGCCGGAATCGCTTCGGTCATGTCGTCCCATTCGATGCTCTTGACCGGCGTGATCATGAACACACCAACGAGGATCAGGGCCGGGGCCGTCGCTGCGCTGGGGATCGAGCCGAAGAGCGGTTCGAAGAAGAGAGAGAGGATGAAGAGGATGGCGACGACCAGGGCGGTCAAGCCGGTCCTACCTCCCTCAACTACACCAGCGGAGGACTCGACGAAGGTGGTGACTGTCGAGGTACCGAGGGCGGCACCGGCAACGGTTCCCACTGAGTCAGCAAAGAGGGCTTCCTTGACGTTGGGGATCGAACCGTCGGGGCGGATCATGTCGGCCTTGGTGGCGCAACCGATCAGGGTCCCTACGGTGTCGAACATATCAACGAAGAGGAAGGTGAACATGATGATCACGAAGTCTACGGTGAAGACGTTGCCCCATTCGAAGGGGAAGAAGTACGGGGCTGGCGGGACATAGGAGCCGCCTGCGTACTTGGTGATACCAAAGGGAATACCGATAACCGTGGTCGCAATGATACCGATGAGGAGGGCTCCCTGGACCTTGAAGGCCAGGAGTACTCCGGTGATGACCAAGCCGAGGAGCGCGAGACCTGCATCACCCTTGAGCCAGGTCGGGTTGAGGGAGACAAGGGTTGCTCCATCGACGATGATCCCGGCATTCTGCAGACCAATGAAGGCGATGAAGAGTCCTATACCTACCCCGATCGCTTTTTTGATGTTGTCAGGGATGGAGTTGATGATCGCTTCTCGAACGTTCACGAAGGTGAGGATGATGAAGATAATACCTTCAATAAAGACAGCGGTCAGGGCGAACTGCCATGAATAGCCCATCCCAAGCACGACTGTATACGCCATGAAGGCGTTGAGTCCCATGCCCGGGGCAAGAGCGAATGGCAGGTTGGCCAACAGTGCCATGATCAACGTGGCAATGGCAGATGAGATTGCTGTGGCCGAGAAGACCTTGGAAAACTCCATTCCGGTGTCGCTGAGGATCCCCGGGTTTACGGCTAGGATATAAGCCATGGTCAAGAACGTTGTAATTCCTGCCATCACCTCTATCTTAACTGTAGTTTTCCGTTCCTTGAGTTTGAAAAACTTTTCCATCTATGCACTCCTTGCAGATGTTTTAATATCTATATTCTATCCTACTTGGCCGAAAACGTACAGAAAAATCGTTAAATTTGTTGTTAGAGCAATTAGGTTTTGCTTTTTGCCAGTCCAAATCAAAATATTGGAACAATATTGAAGGATAAGTAAAAATGTTTGGGAAAATTAATGGGAATAGTTATTGTTTGCAGCATGTTTTTCCTTGAAGAATGCACTTCTGAGGCGTACACTGATTGGCAAGGGGGAGGATCATGAACACGAAATCTCATATGAAGCACGTCCTGGATGTCGCAAGTGGGAGGGCGCGCGCTGATGTGTGCATCACCGGGGCGAAGATTCTGGATGTGTACAACAAGGAGTTCTTTGAAGCCGACCTGCTCATCGCCGATGGCACCATCGCAGCCTTTGGAGAAGCGGGAAAGGGGGAGGCGGATAGAATCGTCGACGCTGGCGGCCGCTACCTGCTGCCGGGCTTCATCGACTGCCACGTCCATATAGAATCGAGCCATGCAACACCAGAGGAGTTCAGCAACCTCGTCGTCCCCTGTGGTACGACCACGGCGATCTGCGACCCCCATGAGCTGTGCAATGTCACCGGCCTTGACGGCCTCTCCTACATGCTCGATGCCACCGAGGGGACGGCGCTGCAGGCTTTCTTCATGGTGCCCTCCTGTGTACCAGCCACATCGTTTGAGCACAGTGGTGCGAAGATCGGGGCGAAGGATGTCGCCGAGCCGCTTACCCATCCCCGCGTCCTCGGCCTCGGTGAGATGATGAACTACCCCGGTGTCATCGCAGCTGATGATGAGGTGCTGGAGAAGATCCTGGCGGCACGGGCTGCGGGCAAGGTCGTCGACGGGCACAGCCCTGAGATCATCGACCGGCCGCTTGATGCCTACGCTAGCGTCGGCATCCTCACTGAACACGAATGTGAGAGCGTCAAGGAGATGCATGAGCGTATCCGGCGGGGGATGCACATCCTCCTGCGCGAAGGCTCGGCGAGCCATAATGTGCTGACGCTGCTTGGCGGGGTCACCCCTGCCAATATCAGGCGGTGCTGCTTCTGCACCGATGATCGCCAGCCCAAATCGATCCTCGAGGAGGGGCACATCAATAACAACGTGCGCCTCGCCGTAGGGGCGGGCCTCGACCCCATCGAGGCGATCTGCATGGCGACGATCAACAGCAGCGACTGCTATAACCTCAAGGACCGTGGGGCCATAGCCCCCGGCCTCAGGGCGGATTTCGTCCTTGCCGATGACCTGGTCGACTTTGCCATGCACCAGGTCTATGTGGGAGGAACCCTTGTCGCCGAGGATGGGGAGATGATAAAGAGCAGTATGGTGCGCCGTGATGAGCGCGTAGCATCGAGAATTAATATCAGGGACTTCTCCGCCAAGCGCCTTGCCCTCACGCTTGCCAGTGACCATGTGCGTATCATCACCCTGGTCGAGGGCAGTGTCGCCACCGATGCGGGCTCGGCTCATGTGACGGTCACCGATGGTGTCTGGGTGTACAACAAGGACCAGGACATCGTCAAGATTGCCGTTGTCGAGCGGCACAAGGGCACCGGCAATGTCGGGGTGGCCCTCCTCGGCGGATTGGGGATGAAGGCGGGGGCGATGGCTACCACCGTCGGCCACGACAGCCACAACCTCATCGTCTGTGGTACCAATGATGGCGACATGGCCCTGGCGGTCGAGCATCTCAGGAGCATCGGTGGGGGGATGGTCATCATCAAGGATGGCACCATCCTCACCTCGTTTGCCCAGCCGATCGCCGGCTTGATGAGCTATGAGGAAGGGGCGGCCATAGCCCGGGCCCTCGAGGAGCTCCACCACCTCGCCCATAGCGAGCTGGGCGTGCACCCATCCATCGATCCGTTCATGACCCTGGGCTTCATGGCCCTTCCGGTGATCCCCTCCTACAAGCTCACCGACATGGGGCTCTTTGACGTGAGGATCTTTGATTTTGTCCCGATGGAGATCAGTACATGATGGTCTGGGACCCGATGGTCCCTACCTGCATTTCAGTCTCATAGAGGGTGGTCAACGCTTGGGCGTTGACCACCTCCTCTATAGGTCCGGCTCCAAGGATGCGACCACCCTTGAGCATCACCACATGGGTGGCAAGCTCGGCGGCAAAGTTGACGTCATGGGTTGAGAAGAGAAGGGTCTTGCCCTTGCTGTGCAACCCTTTGAGAAGCGAGAGGGTGCGTCGTCTATTGGCTGGGTCAAGGGCACTGGTCGGCTCGTCGAGCAGGAGGATGCGACTCTGCTGGGCGATGGCACGGGCGATGAGGAGGAGCTGGTGTTCTCCCCCCGAGAGGCTGGTGATGGACCGCTCCTCAAAGCCGGCAAGACCTACTTCAAGGAGTGCATCGAAGGCGATCTGGGCATCGAGGGCTGTGGGGCTTTGCATCTGCCTGAGGTAGGGGCTGCGCCCGAAGAGGGTGTATTCGAGGAGGGTGAAGGAGAAGTTGAACTGCTCGCTCTGGGGCACGAGGGCGACGAGGCGGCCAACCTCCTTGCGCCCATAGGCGGCAAGGTTCTTGCCATAGAGGGTGATCGACCCATTGGGATGGAGGCCGAGCAGGAGGTCCAGCAGGGTTGACTTGCCGGCCCCGTTGGAGCCGAGCAGGGCTACCGAGGAGCCCTCCTCCACAACAAAGCTCACATCCGTGAGCGCTTGGGTGCCGCTCGGGTAGGTGAAGCTCACCTTGTCCAGTTCAAAGGCGTTCATACCTTGCCCTCCTGGTTCCTCAGGCTGAGGATGATGATGAAGGCAATCGCCCCGAAGAGGCTGGTCAAGAGGCCGATGGGAATTTCGGTTGGCAGCAGGGTGCGTCCGAGCGTGTCGCTGAAGAGGAGGAAGAAGGAGCCAAAGATCATCGAGGCGGGGAGGCTGAAGGAGGACTCCGAACCGAAGAGCTTCCGGGCGATGTGGGGGGTTATGAGGCCGACCCAGCCGATGAGGCCGGTGATCGAGATGACCAGGGTGGTCCCCACCGTGGCCACTACCAGCAGGAGGGTGCGGTCGCGTTTGGGATTGACCCCGATGCTGAAGGAGGTCTTCTCCCCGAGCGAGAGGAGGTTGAGCTTCCAGCGTTGGCTGATGATGACGACCTGAGAGAGCAGGACGACCGGAAGAATCGAGAAGAGCTGTCCCCAGCTGGCGTTCCAGAGGCCGCCCATCATCCAGAAGGTGATGTCCTGCAGGTCCTTGGTCGGCTCGGCCACGAGCTTGACCACGGCAAGTGCGCTGCTGAAGATTGCGCTCACGGCGATGCCGCTGAGCACCAGGCGCAGAAGCCAGCCACCGAAGCGGAAGCGACGGGCGAGGAAGTAGGAGGCCGCAAGGGCCAAGAGTCCGAAGAAGGTCGCCGAGAGTTGGACAGAGAGGGTGCTGCTCGCCCCGAGCACGATCATCAGGGCGGCGCCGAAGGCGGAGCCCTGGCTCACCCCGAGAAAGCCCGGCTCTACAAGCGGGTTGGAGAAGAGCATCTGGAAGGCGTAGCCGCTGGCACTGAGCATCGAGCCTGCCAGGAGGGCGAGCGCGATGCGCGGCAGGCGCACGTTGAGGATGATCTTGCGCATCATCACATTGGTCTGCCAATCGAGGGGGAGGGTGAAGCCGGCTTTTGGATACCGGCCGAAGAAGAGGGAGATGAAGGCGAAGAGGAGGGGGGCCACCACCATGGTGGCCAACGCCCCCCTCCGTCGTTTGATCTGTTGCTCGTATCCGTGCGAGTCGGTCATCGGCTGTTGGCGCTCACCGAGGTAGTGTAGGCATCGACGAGCCGCTCTATGATCGCCTGATCTTCGATGGCGTAGAAGTCGTGGTAGAAGCGTGCAACTTCCGCCTTCATGTCAAGGTCTCCAAAGGAATCGGGGTATGTCGTCTGTGCTAGCCACTGGAGGCCCAGGACCCAGGATGCGACCGGCTGGATGTAGTTCATCAGGTCATGGGGGCTGGCGAACACCGCCCGGTCCTTGACTGCCTGCAACTCTGCCCAGATGGGGGAGGAGTAGATGCCATCAAGGTAGGAGGCGGTTGGGGTGGAGTAGCTGATAAGGACGATGATATCCGGATTCCAGGCGGCAATCTGTTCAAAGCTCACCGTCGACCAGCCGGCTGCGGCTTTGTTGGCACCCTTCCACACCGGCTCGGCCCCACAGGCCTCGACCATCCATGTCTGCATCCAGCTGTCCGGGGCGACCTTGTAGCTGGTGGTGTTGTCAATACGGTCGGCTTGGAGGAGGAGGACACGCTTCTGCTGGGAGGCGGGAATCTGGGAGACCCGCTCCTTGATCAAGTCGAGGCGCTCATGGTAGAGGCTGAGAATCTCCTCTGCGCGTCCCGGATTGCCCAGAAGGGCGCCAAGCTGGACGATCTCACTCTGCCACTCGCTCCACGTCTCCAGGCTCATGGTGAAGTTCTTCACCCCCAGCTGGTCGAGTTTCTTTGCGGTACTCTCAAAGTGGGTTGCCTTCAACAGGACCAGATCCGGGGAGTGGGCTGCCAGCTCCTCGACACTCGCCGTCTGGCTGAGCCGGGCCTGCTGATTGAGTGAGGGGCGGATTAGGGAGAAGAAGTCGCCGAGGCCTTGGTCTGTCTTGGCGAGGGCGAGCTGCATATCCCTCACCTCAGGGAAGAGGAAGAGGGCGTTGGCCGGCATGATGGCGGCCTTGTTCGAGATCAGGATGTTTTTGACGGGTCCATCGAGGGTGAGGGTGCGCCCGTTGGCGTCAACGGCTGATTGTACTGGTGCTGGTGTGGCTCTCTCGCCGACCGCCTGGGCAAAGAGCAGGCTGGAACAGAGGAGCATGATGGGAATCAAGAAGCGTTTTTTCATGGGAAGGTCTCCTTACTGAGGGAAATCTTACCATTATCTATTTTGAAATACAATCGGAATCTATCAATATCTTCGCCTTGATAGCTTTGGTCAATAACGGTAGGCTATACTCACCACAACAGAGGTAGCGAGATGGAGAGAGTGAGTAGGAAAGAAGAGATGGCAGCCCTCAAGGAAGAGGCCAGGCGTCTTGGTTTCAGTACCAGTGAGGAACGCGATGAGGCCTTGCGCCTCATAGCCGAAGGCCTTGAGCGTGATTGGCCCCAGATCCGGGCGGCCAACGAAGCGGATGTGCAGAGTGCCGAGCGCGATGGCCTGGCCCCGGCGTTGGTCAAGCGCCTCATCTACAGCGAGGCCAAACAGGCCGAGGCCCTCAGCGGGATCAGGGATATCATCGCAGCCCCCGACCCGGTCGGTACGGTGCGCATGCGTCGCGAGCTCGATGATGGCTTGGTCCTCAGCCAGGTGGCGGTCCCGATCGGGGTCATCGGCATGATCTTCGAGGCGCGTCCTGATGCCTTGGTGCAGATCATCTCCCTCTGTGCAAAGAGCGGCAATGCCATCATCCTCAAAGGGGGTAGCGAGGCGAGGCTCACCAATGCCGCCCTCGTCGCCTCGATGAGGGCAAGCCTCGAGAAGAGTCCGCTTGGCAGCAACTGGATCGTGCTTCTCGAGAGCCGTAGCGATGTGAGCGAGATGCTGACCATGGAGGGGACGATCGACCTGCTCATCCCCCGTGGCTCGAAGGAGTTCGTCAGCTACATCATGCGCAATACCACCATTCCGGTCCTCGGCCACAGTGATGGGATCTGCCACCTCTATATCGATGAGAGTGCCGACCTGGAGATGGCCCTCACCGTCGCCTACGATGCCAAGACCCAGTACCCGGCGGCGTGCAACGCGGTGGAGACCATCCTGGTCCACAGTGCCATTGCACCTCGCTTCATCCCGGTCCTCGCAACACGTTTTGGATCGTTGGTCACGATCCATGGCGATGAACGGACCGGTGCCCTGGTTGAGTGCATCCCCTACCAGGATGGGGATTGGGATACCGAATACCTTGATTTTGAGGTCAATATCCGGGTTGTGGACTCCCTCGGCGAGGCAATTGCCCACATCGCACGCCACGG
>CALFMX010000310.1 GCA_937902565.1 uncultured Spirochaetales bacterium | reverse complement strand
CAGGCGATGCCCGCGATCGCGAGCGCGAGCGCCGTGAACGGGAGGGCGTAGGGGTCGGCGAGACGCACCATCGGGGCGCGGCTCGAGCCCCTGGACATCCATGATGTTGGTCCGTTCACGGACGATGACCCGGTTGTCGGTGCGGAGCCTGTAGTCGAGCTGGTTGTAGCCCACATCGACGGCGTGCACCAGGGCAGCCCCCCTTCTGAGGAGGCAGTCGGTGAAGCCTCCGGTGGAGGAACCGGCATCGAGGAGGGTGAGTCCGCCCACATCAAGGGCGAATGCCGAGAGGGCCCCCTCGAGCTTATAGCCACCGCGCGAGACGTACGGCTCCTCCTCGCTGATCTCGATCAGGGCACCCTTGGCGATCGGCTGCTTCGGGTCGCTTACCACCTCCCCATCGACGCGGACCCTGCGACAGACCACCTTGGCGGTCAGCTGGTCGCTGCTTTGGTCGGTGAAACGCTGCCTGAGCGCCTGGAGCAGGACGATTTCGTCACGTCTCATCAGATGGCATACCTCTTGGAGAAACGCTCGATCGAGAGCGCCTTGCCACTGGCAACCTCGATGGTGACCGCCACCCCCTGCAAGAGGGGCGGGGTATCGGCCACCTGGCTGCGGATCGGCATCTGGGTGAGCTGGCGCTGGATGGAGAGGTCGACCTCAGAGCCGATGACGCTCTGTGACGGGCCGCAGAGGCCCAGGTCGGTGATGTAGGCGGTATGGCCGGCGATGATCTTCTCGTCGGCGGTCTGCACATGGGTGTGGGTCCCCACCACCGCACTGACCTTGCCTCCGAGGTAGATGCCCATCGCCTCCTTCTCCTCGGTCGCCTCGGCATGGAAGTCCACCAGGATGATCGGGGTCTGCTTGCGCAGGCGCTCGACCGCCTCGAGTCCCACCCTGAAGGGGCAGTCGGTGTTGGGCATCGACTGGCGGCCCTGCAGGTTGAGGACAGCGACCTTCATCCCCTTCTTCTCGATGACCACCGAGCCGTGGCCCGGTGCCTGGGGTGGGTAGTTTGCCGGCCGGAGCAGGCGCTTCTCGCTCTCCAGGAAGGGGCGCAGGTCATCCTGCTGCCAGATATGGTTCCCACTGGTGATGACATCGACCCCCAGGGAGAAGAACTGTTGGGTCTGTTCACGATTGAGGCCGAAGCCGTTGGCGGCGTTCTCGCCGTTGACGACAACGACATCGGCCCTCCACTCCTTGACCAAGGAGTGGAGTCCGAGAAAGAGTGCCCTGCTTCCCGGCTGTCCTACGACATCGCCAAAGAGCAGGGCAACCATGGTCTTCTGATCAGCCACAGGCCTACCTCGCGTATTCGACGACGCGCATCTCCCGGATGATGGTCACCTTGATGCGCCCGGGATACCTGAGTTCGGCTTCGATGCGTTTGGCGATGCCCTTGGCGATCTCCTTGGCACCCTCGTCACTGACCTGGTCATTGTTGACCAGAATCCGCAACTCCCGACCGGCCTGGATGGCGTACGCCTTGTCCACGCCCTCAAAACTCTCGGCAATCTGCTCAAGTGATTCAAGGCGCTTGATGTAGTTGTCCAGGGTCTCGCGTCGTGCACCGGGGCGTGCCGCACTGATGGCATCGGCGATCTGGACGATCACCGCTTCCAGCGTCTCCGGCTCGGCGTCGTTGTGGTGGCTGAGGATCGCATTGACGACCCGCGGGTCCTCACCAAGGCGCTTGGCCAGGTCGGCACCGAGCTCGGCGTGGTTTGCATCGCTTTCGGTCTCGATGCCCTTGCCGATATCGTGCAACAGTCCCGCTCGCATGGCGAGCTCTCCATTGGCCCCGATCTCGCTGGCGATCATGCCGCTGAGGATGGCCACCTCCTTGGAGTGGGCCAACACGTTCTGTCCGTAGCTGGTACGGAAGTGCAAACGTCCGAGTGCCCTGATCGTCTCCGGTCCGACGTTGTGGATCCCCAGGTCGAAGATGACCCGTTCGCCCTCATCGGCAATGATGCGGCCGACCTCCTTGGAGACCTTGTTCACCACCTCCTCGATCCGTGCCGGGTGGATCCGTCCATCCTGCACGAGTCGCTCGAGCGAGACACGGGCGATCTCCTTGCGTACCGGGTCGAAGCACGAGATGACCACCGCCTCCGGGGTATCGTCGATGATCACATCGACACCGGTCAGCGTCTCGAGGGTACGGATGTTACGACCCTCACGGCCGATGATCCGTCCCTTCATCTCATCACCGGGAAGGCTCACCGAGGCAATCGTCATGTCACTGACGACTTCGGTGGCGATCCGCTGGATCGAGGTCACCACGATTTCACGCGCTTTTTTGTCAGCGGAGAGGTGTGCCTCCTGCTCGATCTTGTTGATCATGAGCTGGGCATCTCTCCTCGCATCGTTGTAGAGGTTCTCCATGATGAGGCCCTTGGCCTCTTCGGAGGTGAGCCCCGAGATGCGTTCAAGTTCTGTAATCAGGCTGCCTTCAATCTGGGCAACCTCTTCTTCCTTGTCGGAAAGTTTGTCTTCCCGATCTCCCAATTGCTTTTTGATAGCATCCAGTTCGGCCTGCTTACTCTCGAGATTCTCTTCCTTCTGGAGGATTCTCCTCTCTACCCTCTGCAGTTCACTCCGTCTCTCTCTAGCCTCTCGTTCCTGCTGTTGTTGTTCTTTCAACAACTGATCGCGAGTCTCAAGCAAGAGCTCCTTGCTCTTTGCTTCCGCTTCCTTTATCGCTTCCTCATTCAGCCTCACAGCACGCTGCTCAACCGAGGTAAGCTTAAATTTCGCATACAGCCAACGGCCTAACCAACCTAAGACAATACCAAAAAGACAACCAAGGAGGATAACTAGTATACTGTTCATATACCACCCCCAATTATATTGACACAATGATACGTACGCCTGTCGCAATTGTCAAGGCTTGTAAGTAAGACTAACTTGTCTCTGGGTACAAGTTTATGGAATCTACGCAATTCTCCTTGGCCGATTGGCCAGCACTGCCCTCCGTATTGTGCGCCTTTCTCGCACACATAAAAAACCGCCATCCGAGGATAGCGGCAGAGCCCAGGCGGGCAGTGTGGTTCAAAGAGGTACTAGGAGGGCTTGTTACTCCTCTTTTTCACTCTTCGGTTCCTGCTTGGCAGGTTGTTTCTTGGCTGCTTTCTTTGCCTTGTCAGCTTTCTTGTCAGCCTTGGTCGCGGTCTTCTCGACAAGCTCGAGGATGACCATTTCGGCGTTGTCGCCGAGGCGGTTGCCGGTCTTCAGGATGCGGGTATACCCACCATTGCGATCGGCGAACATCGGTGCGATCTCCGTGAAGAGCTTTGCAGCGACAGCTTTGTCGGTGATATCCCGGGCGATGATCCGTCGGTTGGCGACGGTATCGGTCTTTGCCCGGGTGATCATCTTCTCTGCCATCCTACGGACTTCCAGAGCCTTTGCCTTGGTGGTCTCGATCCGCTCGTAGCGGAAGAGTGAGGTCACCATGTTGCGCTTCATAGCCTTGCGGTGAGAGCTGGTCCGGCTCAGCGCATTGAACCCAATCTTATGCTTCATTCTCTTCTTCCTTGTTCTCAGATACTGCAATCGCGGTCTTGAGGACGCTGTAGTCGGTCATCCCGAGGCTGAGGTTCCACTCCTTGAGCTTCTCCTTGATCTCCTGCAGGCTCTTCTTTCCGAAGTTCCGTGTCTTGGCGATCTCCTCCTCGGTCTTCTTGGTCAAATCCCCAATGGTGCGGATGTTCGCATTCTTGAGGCAGTTGCTCGACCTGACAGTCAGCTCAAGCTCCTCGACGGAGGTGGCGAGGATCTTGCGGACACGCTCCTCCTCCTCATCGACCTCATCGGTGTTGTTGATCAACGTCTCGTCGAAGTTGATGAAGATCTGGAAGTACTCCTTGGCGATCTTCGCCGCTTCGGCAAGGGCGTTCTGCGGCGCGATGGTCCCGTCGGTATACACCTCAAGGGTCAACTTGTCATAGTCGCTGCGATATCCAACCCTGGTGGGCTCGATGGAGTAGCGTACCCGGTCGATGGGGCTGAAGTTTGCATCGAGGGGGATCGTTCCGATCTCTTCGATGTACTTCTGATTGATCTCACTGGGCACATAGCCGCGGCCGAGGTCAATCTGGACCTCCATCTCGATGTTGGCATCATCCATCATCGTGAAGATGACCTGGTCCTTGTTGATGATCTCCACCTGGTCGCGCTCGAAGCTCGCACCGGTGAGGACACCGGGTCCCTTGCACTCGATGAGCAGGTTGGTGCCCTCGGTATCCTCGGGCATCTGGATCTGCAACTTCTTCAGCGCAGCGATGATGTCGCTGATATCCTCACGGACCCCGGGGAGCTGCTCATACTCACTGCTGATCATGTGCGGCACCCCATCCTCGTTGAAGGAGGTGAACTTTACTGCAGTGACCGCGTATCCCTGGATTGAAGAGAGCAGTACCCTCCTCAGCGTGTTGCCGATGGTGGTTCCGAATCCTCTCTCAAACGGATAGGCTACGAACTTCCCATAGTTCGGTTCAACGGTGCTGTGTTCAAAGGTTATCCCCTTGGGTATCTTGAAACCCTTCAAAAGGTTTTTACGTGCCATGGTTACTCCTTATCTGGAATACAACTCGACGATCAGCTGCTCGTTGATCTTCTCGAGCTCGGTGACCTCACTTCTCCTCGGTACTGCTACGAAGGTGCCCTTCATGGCATCTACGTCAAGGGTGAGCCACGGACTGACCCCACTCTTGGTGTACTCCTTGAGATTCTCCTTGATGATCAACATCTTCTGGCCACGGGGGCCAACAGCGACAACGTCGCCGGGGCGGAGGCGGTAGGACGGGATGTCCACACGCTTGTCGTTCACAAAGATGTGACCGTGGTTGACCAGCTGGGCAGCCTGGCTGCGGCTGGAAGCGAAGTGCATGCGGAAGACGACGTTGTCGAGGCGCTGCTCGAGCAACATGATCAGGTTCTCACCAGTCTTTCCAGGGATTCTCGCAGCTTCGTTGAAGAAGAGCTTGAACTGCTTCTCCAGCATGCCGTAGGTCCTCTTCAGTTTCTGCTTCTCCCTGAGCTGCAGACCATAGTTGGTCGGCTTCTTCGACCGAGCCCTGGGGTCCTTGCCGGGCGTCCCGGTGGACTTGATGTCGTTCATCGGGCACTTGCTCGAAAGGCACCGATCGCCCTTGAGGAACAACTTCGTTCGCTCAGCCCTGCAATATCTGCACTTAGGTCCTGTATATCTTGCCATTACCTACTACTCCTCATCAGACTCTTCTACTCTTGCGAGGTCGGCATCCGTTGTGCGGGATCGGGGTGATGTCACGAATGGAACGAACCTTCAGCCCGAGGACACCGAGGGTGCGGATGGCGCTCTCGCGCCCGACGCCCGGTCCCTTCACAAATACATTCACTTCCTGAAGCCCGCTGTCCATGGCAGCCTTGGCAGCCTTCTCGGCTGTGGTCTGTGCTGCGTAGGGAGTGGACTTCTTTGCACCACGGAACCCAAGTCCGCCGGCGCTTGCCCATGACACCGCGTTGCCGTTGAGGTCGGTCACCGTGACGATGGTATTGTTGAAGGTCGCCTGAATGTAGACGTTGCCTTCGTAGACAGTCTTCTTGACTCTTCTCTTTGTTTTGGTCTTTGCCTTAGCCATACGGTCAGTGCTCCTTATTTCTTCTTACCAGCAACGGTCTTCTTCCTGCCCTTACGGGTGCGGGCATTGGTCTTGGTCCGCTGACCCCTGACGGGAAGACCCTTACGATGACGAAGGCCGCGATAGCAACCGATGTCCATAAGGCGCTTGATGTTCAGGGCAACTTCCGTGCGAAGCCGTCCCTCAACTTTGTACTCCTCCTCGATGGTATGGCGCAACAACGCCAGATCATCGTTGGAGAGGGTATTGATGTTGGCATCGGGATCGATCTTCGTCTTTTCACAAATCTCAACCGCCGAATACCTTCCGATTCCGTAGATATAGGTCAAGGCGATCTTTACTGCCTTGTTCGGCAAATCTACACCTGCAATTCTCGCCATCAATGGCCTCCTGAATTTCCCTTATCGAGTCGAGGGCTTTCGCCGAACCCGGTCATCTCTGTCTCTGCTTATGCTTGGGGTTCTCACAGATGATGCGAACCACCCCATTGCGCCTGACTACTTTGCATTTGTCACAAATTGGTTTGACACTTGCTCTCACTTTCATGTCCAGTCTCCATTCTTATATATGCTTTGACTTCTTCTTTCCAACGCTGAATCCATCGTAGTGGTGCATCTTCATGATGCCCTCGATCTGGCGCATGGTATCAAGGTCGACACCAACCAGGATCAGCAGGGACGTACCTCCAAAGAGCATCGCCACCGCAGCCGGGAAGTGGAAGAACCGCTGTACCAACGTCGGGATCAAGGCGATGAATGCGAGGAAGAGGGAGCCAGGCAACACGATGCGGTTGAGCACCCGAGACAGGTACTCCTCCAGCTTCTCAGTGCGTACTCCAGGCACAGAGCCTCCGTTCTCACGGATCTGCTTTGCCATCTCTACCGGGTTCATCGACACCTGCGTATAGAAGAACGAGAAAGCTATGATCAACAGGGCGTAGATAATCAGATAGGGGGCACCCTGTGGATTCAACCAGTTAGCAAACCTGGCGAGCCAACGTACATTAGGTCCCAATGCCGTTGCGATCTGGAGGGGGAAGGAGAGCAGGGCACTGGCGAAGATGACCGGGATGACGCCCGAAGGGTTGACCTTGATGGGGATGTAGGTGGACTGTGCCCCATACATCTTCCGGCCGACCACACGCTTGGCGTAGTTCACGGGAATCTTGCGCACCCCTTGCTCCTCGTACACCACCAGGGCGACGACGACAAGGAACATCACAAATACGACCAACACGACAATCGGGTTGAGCACGCCAGATCCAATGGACTGGAAGAGCACGCTCATCGCCGAGGGGAATCGTGCAACGATACCGGCAAAGATCAGGAGGCTGATGCCGTTTCCGACACCCCACTCGGTAATCTTGTTGCCGATCCATACCAACAGCATCGAACCGGTGGTCACCGACATCATGGCGATCAGCGTGAACGGGAGGATTCCCATCGTCAACACGCCGGGAATCGAGTTCGCGTAGATGGTCACCACGTACGACTGGAGCAAGCAGACCACAATCGTACCCAAGCGGGTGTACTGCTGGATCTTCTTATGGCCTGACGGATCCTCTGCCAGCTTCTTCAGACTCGGGATGACCAGCATCAGCAGCTGCAGGATAATCTGCGTGCTGATGTAGGGCATGACGCCGAGCATGAAGAGGGAGAAGTTCGAGAACGCTCCACCGGAGAAGAAGTTCAGATACTCGGTCAGCCCAACAGTAGTGGTTGCGCTCTGCGAGAGGAAGAACCGCTTCAGGACCACAGGATCGATGCCCGGAATAGGTATCACCGCCCCGATCCTGGTGACGATCATCATACCGAGGGTGATGAAAATCTTCTTGCGAAGACTCTTGATTCGATACATCTCAACTAAGGTGTTTGCCATGACGCCCTTCTTTCTTATCTGATTTCGCCACCCGCAGCCTTAATCTTCTCGATTGCGCTTGCGGAAACCTTCACCCCATCAATGACCACCTTCTTGGTCAGAGCGCCATTGTTCAGGATCTTAGCCTGGGTCCTGGCGCCCTTTACCAATCCGGTCTCCTTGAGAGCATCGAGGGTGACGACATCGCCATCCTCAAAGGTCAGGGAAATCTCGTCGAGCGAGACAACGGCATACTCCACCTTGAAGGGACCGTTATTGAAACCACGACGTGCAAGACGGCGGTAGAGGGGCATCTGCCCACCCTCGAAGCCGGGTCGCACACCACCGCCGGAGCGGGAGTTCTGTCCGTTATGACCTCTGCCGCTGGTGCGTCCCTTGCTGGCGACGCCACGACCGACAATTGTCTTCTTCTTATTTGCACCCTCCGGTGCCTGAATCATACCCATCTTACAACTCCTCGACTTTCACAAGGTGTGAGACGACCCTGACCATACCAAGGATCGGGGCGCTTGCCTCGTGTACCACGGAGCTGGAAATCTTGCCCAGTCCGAGTGCCTTGACGGTACGGCGCTGCGCCGGAAGGGTCCGTGCAGTGCTACGCACCAGGGTAATCTTGATCTTCCAACGAAGCCTCGCTGTCTAATTTTCGATAGGCTCCATCGATATATGAGTTTCTCTGC
>CALFMX010000309.1 GCA_937902565.1 uncultured Spirochaetales bacterium | reverse complement strand
AAGTGTGGGTTGTATGTTTGATTATTACAGCATTTCATACAGATGACAAATGGAATTCTTCGAACCACGCTCTGATTGGATATTCGCACGCAATAGCACCGATGGTAGCGTAAGCCAGCACCGGTGCTTCGCAAATTTAGCACCGCCTGAATCAGGCGAATTCCTGGGATCGTACGGTACTCATCGTTTCTCTCATATTGAGCTCCTATAAAAAGTCAACAGTAAAGTTAGGAAACTGCTAACCTTTGTTTGTTTTACTATAGGAGCTGTCAAGTCAAGCCCCTATGACCTCCTCGACGGTGAACAGACACTTGTCCCTCACCATCAAGGCTGGATTGAACGGTTCCCTGTTGTGGAGCATGGCAAAGATGATTCTCGCCAATTTCCTGGTCGTTGCAATGATTGACTTGCCGGAACCCTTGCCCGTCTTCATTGCCCGGTAATCGGTCATCAGCCTCCATTCACCGGTTATCTTGGAGAGCCGTATCATGCCCATCGTCGCCTGCACGAGTGCAGTCCTCAGTTCCTGCGGGCCGTGCTTGGTTATCCTGCCCATGTGCACCCTCTCGTTGGAGTTGTGTACCGAGGGCACAATGCCCACGTACGAGGCGAACCGCTTGAAATCCCCGCAGAACCTCTTGTCCATGTCCTTGGTGTAGGCGGCAATCGTACTGGCTGTGAGAAACCCAACACCCGGGATGCTCATCAGCAAATCCACATCCTCGTCGTCCCTGGCCATCTCGTGAAGGCGTTTCTCCAGGACCTTGATTTGCTCCTGCACACCTTCTATATTGCCAAGTATCACCTCGAGTGATGCGGCGGCCTCTGTAAAACCTTGATCCGCGAGATCTTTCGTAACAGTCAAACAAACAACGCACTAACTGAGTTCGCTGACGGTTACCAGCCATTTGACCGGTAAAAACCCATCCACTCAACGGAGAAAACCCTACCAGTAGTAACCGAGTGATGATAAACCTTGAATATGCATGCATGGCATGCAGATATCATTCCAATGAAGTCAATTATGATCAATTTCAAGGAAATCCTGCATTTGTATTGCGGAGGGACTTATCCAGCAATCGATTGCAACAGGCCTATGCTGCCCTAGGGATGCAGACGCCCTCTGCATCAAACAAGCGAAAAAAGAAGATTGGAACTCCCAGTTTCAGAGGATGTCACCCACGAGGGTCTGAGGAAACTCCTTCATTGCCACCAGGAAGGTATTCGTGGCCAGAGCTATCTGCTCCCTGTATTTTATACTGCGAATGAATTAGAGAAATCACGACCGGAAGAGAATTGGGCAAAGGCAATAGGTACTGTTGCCTTGGGCCAAGCAATACTCGAGAGGGTTACAGCGTCTTCTTGTATGCTGAGACTTGAAGGACAAGCGCTGCGTTCCATACATTCAGCCAAACCCCGATACTTCCCAGTAACCCTGTGGTTAGCTTTTACTGGCAGGGATTGCATAGTTCAGTGGTAGGCTTTGCTCAGGTCAAGTGGCCGGGGTGCTCCGTTGAACTCACTAACCTGACACTCCTCTACCCGATATGATTGGGGCCGGAGTGTGAGATGCGTGAATTTCAATCTTATGATGATCAGGAATCAGTTGTTCTCTATCGGCCTCATGGCCTGGGAGAGCATGCTCATCTCATCGGTGACAATCTGCAGGTCCTCCGGCTTCACGTTCCAAGGCATCAACGGCTCGATCTGCTCGTCGGTGAGCTCAAGGTTGTCGTACCTGGCAGCCTGCATGAAGAGATAGGCAAGATAATTGCGGGGATTCAATCCCTGTCTCTTGGCAGTCTCTATGAGGCTGTAGAGCAGACAGGAAGCACCGGCACCGTCATCGCTGCCGTGGTTCACCCAGTTCTTGCGTCCCTGGACGTAGACTCGAATAGATTGCTCGCAGTCGTTGTTATCGATTTTCAGCTCTGCATTCTCGAAGGAAAGCAGGACCTTGTCCCACTGGTTGAGGGCATAGGAGACCGCCCGTTTCTGCACCAGGTTGACCAGGGCGGTGGTGAGGGCCGCATTCTCAAGCCAGGCGTGGAAGTCGTTGAGGATCGGCGTCGAAAGGGCTTTCCTTTCTTCTATGAATGCCTCCTTGGAGATCTCGCCTGCGGCAAGTCGTGCCCGAAGCTGGGAGTCGATCTTGTACAGCTTGGCAATCCAGGCGATGGCGGGACCTGCAAGGTTGTGGTCCTTGGTGATTTTCTCACAATCCTTGAACCGTCTTGCCACATGGGCGAGACAGACGCACCTGTGGGCCTTGCCAAGGTGGGAATCATAGGCTCCGTAACCGTCGGCCATCACCCATCCGGTGTAGTCGGCGAACATCGACAGCGGCGGTCCACCGCTCCTGTCGTCGAAATACCGGTACCAGGCGAGGTTCTCGTTGCACACCGCCCACATGTAGTTCTTCGTCTTCTCCGAACCCTGCTTTTTGGTAGTAGTTTCATCCATGTAAAGAGCAGCTTGTGCGAGCACCTTCGCCTTGAACGATTCATCGGCGGCCTTGATGCGTTCGAGGATCGCCAGACCGTAGTTGCTCATGTCCTGCCTGCTGATGTCGATGCCGTCAAGGCCGAGGGCCTTGCTCAGCCGGTTGTGCGGAACGTGCAGCCCGTATTTCTGGTAGGCGATCTCAGCCAGCAGCAGTTCGCCCACCTTGGTCTTGGGAAGGAAGCGCCGTGCTGCTTGTGCACTGAGCACGAGCTCCTCGTCTTTGCCTTTCACCGTATACTTGCGGTTCTCTACCTCGACCAGGATGACGGCGTTGATGCGCTGGAAGTACGAGGTGTAGGTTGACGGCATAGGGCGTACCGAATAGCCCCTGCTGCGGTATTCGTCGAGAACCGATGCATCGACGTCGTTGACCAAGCTTACCATGTGGGAGGCTCCCGAAAGGGGATTCCTTCCGGTGCTCTTCTTTCGTTCTTTTTCGGCCTGTTGGCTTGCAGGCTCCTCTTGCTGGGGTGCCGCTTGCTGGGGCAGCATCTCGGGGGCGAACAAGGGCAGCGTCTGCCAGTCCGGGTTCTGTTGCATCTGTTCGCTGGACCTGCCGAACTGTTTCTGGATGAGCAGGTTGAGCGTCATGTGCAACTGCATCATCATCTGCTGCATCTGGGAGAACATGAGGCTGATCTGCTCGAAGCTCATGTCCCTGGTGGGGGTGACGGCGGCGGGCACCGAAGCCGGGCTTTTCAGCCCGTCAACCATGATCTCGACCGTCTTCGACTTCCTGTCACCCTTGCTTCTCATGGGGATGAGTATAGCAGAAACAAGGGTTTAAGTACAGTACTTGTAGGTAATTAGGTGCACTTTCAGACCGCTTTCCCGGGTCTCATCCGCACATTCTCCCAGGGGGTGAAGCGGCGGAAAATGTCTATGCCGTCAAGCATTGCAAGCAGATCCTCACCACTGATTTCCCTCACCTTCTCCTCGGTGTTCGGCCAGGCGAAGGTGTAGCCGCCCACCAGTTTCTTCTGCAGCAGCAGGAACCCGGTCTTGTCCCACATGACGCACTTGATGCTGTCACGCCTCCTGCCGCAGAAGATGTACAACCCTCCCAGGGTGACGTCCATCTCCATGATGTTGGTGATGACCGACACGAATCCGTTGATACCGCGTCTTAAATCTGAAAATCCAGGTAGCAGATAGATCGGGATGCCGCTCATGTCAAGCATTGGCTGCCTCCTCGATCCTGATCTTTCCTTCTTCATCGACGATAACTTTCCCGGCAAGGCAGAACCGATATAGATCCGACCTGTTCCAAGGAATAGGGTCAAACCGCTTCCTTGGTCTTCCCCGGCCACGTTTGACGGAACCGATGATCTCAACCTTGTATTGCTCAGGCTTCTTGTTGGTTTCCATTTTGCACCTCCGGATACGAGTCTATCGGTGCTGGGTTCTTCATATCAGTGCGTTGTTGGTTTGACTGTTACGATCTTTCACCAGGGCCTGCCGCTTTTTATTGCTCTGCAGCTGGGCTGCCTTGGTCGTGATCCCGGAGCCGAGCAGCATCCCGTGGATCTGGTTCTTCATCTTCACCATGCTGCTCACCAAAAGGCTCCTGCACTTGATCATCCTCCTGAGCTCCTCGCTGCTCTGGTCCGCCAGGTGGCTTTCCGGCAGCATGTCCTTGCCCAGGTAGTAGGCCAGCGTCGCAGCATCCCCCCTGTCGTTCTTCTTGGTGCTCTGGCTGATCACCTTGAACTTGTTGGTGTTCACCACTACCACAGAGAACCCCTCGGCTTCCATCCGGTTCCTCAAGTACCGTGCATTGCCGGTGGTCTCCACCGCCATGGCGACCGAGCATCCAAGCTCCTGCTCCCACTCATGCATCTTCTGCACGAATGCCCGGTAGCCCTCAGCCGTGGTCCGGTACATCCCTTCCTGCACCAGTTCCCCGTCCTCTCTCATCACACAAATGGTGAGCTGGCTCTTGTGCAGGTCGACCCCTACGCTCAACTGTCCAATCTTCTCTTCTCGCTGCTCTCTGCTCATCTCAAGGCCTCCTCTGGCTTTGGTCGGCAAGACAGCTTCCGTTCGGTGATTCCGTCCAATCTCCTATCCGGCCTATCCGTCATCGCTGACGGTGACCATTGAATGATTCGGTACAAACTCTTCATTCTCCTAATCGGCCTCTTACGACCATCAAATATGTCGAACTTGCACCTACTCTGTCTTCCAACCGTGTATCTATGATGATACACCCTTCAGACAGAGCCTCAGTAACCACCTACTGACTTTTTATCATTCCTCCTGACTCAAAGAAGATTGTAGAGTGAACGATTCGATCAGTGATAGCATCCGCCTGAGGTCCTCCTCCGAGTCTATCCAGCCACTCGTCGAATTGAGTACAGAAGATGGTACTACCCTCCTGATAGCGGGATTCAATAACCTCAAAAATGAAGGAAACCTGACTATCATCCAGTGCTGAGGACATCCATTCATCGATAATTAGTAGGTCATACCGCTTCAGCTTCTTCACCAGTTTACCCCGACCACCGACTCTGGACTCCTGCAGAAGAAATTCTTCGAGGAGTTCTGGCATACGATAATATTTAGTTCTGTAGCCGTTTCTGCAAGCTTGTTTCCCTATGGCACATGCTAACCAAGTTTTTCCGGCACCTGTGGGGCCACTGAAAGCAACATTATGCTGGCGTTTCAGAAAAGCGCAGGATCCGAGCTGCATCAGCAGACTCCGGTCGATACCTCGATTTTCATAATGAACCGAATGGATGTCAGCATTTGGATAACGAAAGCGTGCAGCTCTGGTCAGCCGTTTTATTCTCGCATCCTGCTTGAGTTGATAGACGTAATCGATGATATACTGCATTCTTTCGTCAAATGGCATAATTTCAAAGGCTACGTCATTTTGTTGTGTGTGAAGAATGTCGACAATTTCAGCAAGATTGAGTTCTCTCAGTTTTCTGATGGATTCGTCATTGATCATTTCTTACCTCCCTTGCCAAAGCTGCTGTAATAGTCAGCACCTCTGGTGAACACGGTCGGCTGATCATGATCCTTCTGCTTTACTCCAAAGGCTGTATCGTAAGTCTGGTCTTGATTCAAGCTGAGGATGGAATTAAGATGGACATATCGAGGACTACTGAACCCTTGATCGAGGACAATTCGGCAAGCGGTCTCAAGTCGCTCGTTGGTGTATTTTTTTCCGAGGCGGAGGATGGACAGGGCCGGGTTGAAGCCCTGTTCTTTTATCGAATGTTGCTAGGGGTTTGCCAGTTTATCATCGAGGGCATGCTCCTAACAACTGACAGGGGAGCATACAAACTAGCCTCCTTCGTGGATCAAAAGGAAATGTTCCACCTATATGAGAAATTCATCCTTGAATATTACAACAAGGAATTTCCTCAATTGAAGGCGAACGCTTCTCAAATTCCCTGGGCGCTCGATGACGGAGTCGAGACCATGCTCCCGAAAATGCAAAGCGATATTACACTGTCGTACGAAGATAAGATTCTTATCATCGATGCCAAATTTTGGGCCCATTCCACCCAGTCCCAATATGATAAGAATACCATCCATTCGGGTAACCTCTATCAGATATTTACGTACGTGAAGAACAGGACTGCCAGCATTCGTGATACATCTTCCGTAGTGGCCGGGATGCTTCTCTACGCTAGAACCGATGAAATGATCCAGCCGGATGCTGGGTACCGCATGAGTGGGAACCGGATCAGTGTGAAGACGTTAGATTTGAACCGCGAATTCCAAGTCATCGCTAACCAGCTGAATGCAATTGTGGAGGAATTCTTCGGGGTGGCTTGAGTGAGACAGCCATAGTTATATTTCAGGAATCTCAATAAAAAGTATGGTACCGCCAGAGGAAACATTTTTGGATTTCATTGTTGCCCGGAACTTTGTTTCGCTCACATCCGTCTCAACTCGAAAGATTCGTTCAGGAGCCATCTGTAATAAAGTCATCTTATCTTTTTCAACGTTTAGTGCATTTCGTAGGGCATATCCAAACTTTATCGCCATCGTTCCGTCAGGCCATTTTGTTACTACAATCAGGACTACTTTGCGATTCCGTTTCGGTTTTTTTGGTGATGATGACGTTTGAGGATTAGGCGAATGCGTCGAATATTCCTGGTCGTCGATGAAGTCATCGGAGGAGTCCTCTTCGATCCCAGCAATCGTGAGAGCATCCTTTTTCGAGTCAACTATTTGGGTTCTTGTTCCGTCCAACACAAAATATTTCCCATCAAAAAAGAAAATTTCACATTTCGTATCACTGGGTAATGCTCGTTCAGCGATGAGTTCCCCAAGTTCGGAAACAATGGAGGAGGGAACCTTTTCAGGGGCGAGCCCAGCCGTGATCAATTCATATTCCCCAGTCAGAAAGAAATCATTGATATCTAGGAAATTGCATTCAACATACTCGATAGCATCATCAATAGTCTCAATTGAGTTAATTGTATCCAATTTCCACTGCCAAGTTTCGTAATCCTCTGAGCCTTCAACCGGTCTATGCATGCCGACCCATTCATCAACCTGCTTCAACAGGTCAGATTTCATCCTTTCAATAATTTCTTTTCTTACTTGGCTCATCGATTCGTACTTCCCTCGAAATATTTTTGCTGTAGCCTCATACTAGGACGATTGAGCTGACCAATCAAGAGAGTATTATGATTTGACGCTCCAACATCGAGATTGATGAGCACGGGAACAAGGTCCGAAAGAGCACCCATTACAGCTCCAAGAAAGCTGTGACCAGGACGAAGAAAAGCACCAAACCCCAAAACTAAATGGCATATTAATCAACGGTATTGTTGAGGATACGAGTGTGCGTACGTGGGATAAAAATTGACGAAATTGAGTAGTCTAAATTATCAAAAAATGCTGAAAAAAAGGTAAAATTCCAGAAAAATAAGTGTTTACTAAACAAACACTTGCATAGGGTAATCTTGTATCATGGGCTGGTTGTCATTGATGAAGTATAGTCAAAATAAAAATATACAATATATAGAATTGGTATCTTTATTCAACTCTTTCATATACGCTTACGCGATAATATTGATATGTGGGATTGCCATCTCAATATCTGCCTGCAATAACAACAGTTCTAGGCATTTTTCTCGGATAGGACTGTGGAAGTTTGAATATTTGGTTAGTGATCAAGAGGAACTAGTGACCGACGGCCTGGTCCCTGCCTCGCTCCTTTGCTTGGTATAGGGCTTCGTCGGCATGCTTGATGAATTCATCGAGAGTCTCTGCTGTGTAGCTGTAGAGAGCATAGCCGCAGGAGACAGTCATATTTCCGAGCTGCTCGTTGTTGTATTTGATTGTATGGTTACGTACTTTCTTGACCAGACTCTCGGTGAGCAAGGAAAGTTCCTCCTTCTGAGTTTTGGGAATAAGGATTGCAAACTCATCGCCGCCGTAGCGGTAGACGTTGATGGAGATGTCGAAGTGACTAATCATTGTTAGGTGGCAAATTATCTAATCAGGAAGAAAGCAGAAAATTGCAAATTGCTTTAGCAAGGACTGCATAAGCATGGTACATTAGTTGCACATTCTCCTATAAAGGAAAAGGAGAGGGCCTCCCGTGGAAAGTAGGACCCCCTCCAAGTTGCAATAATGCTCTTAGAGATTGCCATTGAACTGGCTCAATTGCAAGTGGTTGACGGCAAGGAACACCCAGAATCCAAGATGCTGGGCATCTTCCATTGCATCTTCTGTAATCACCTGCTCCATGGTCATGGGTGGAGAAAACGCTATTTCATAGACCAGTCACTGAGCAGTATGCAGGTATGGCTCCACCGGAAGTTTTGCCCTTGCTGTGGGAAGACTTTCACCCTTTTGCCCAGCTGGGTCCATGCATTCAAGCTGTTCAGTCTCGAGACCATCTGCCTCCTGTTGGGCTACAAGCTCCAGAAAGACCATTTCAACACGGTCCTTGGGGTGTCCGGCTACTTGCAGAGGACATGGTGGAGAAGTTATTCCCACAGGAGCAGGGTGGATACGGACTTCCCCGACCATGGGAAGGTATTTCACATGCTTAGGGCCAGGCTGAGGGGAAGTGCTATTCAGCCTTGGAGCCTATATGTGACGGGAGTTTAAATACAGTAACTGGATTTCTCTTTTCCTAGTCTACGGCAATCGCTGATCAGGGCAGTCTCCTCTTCTGATGGCCAATTATCTTTTCTCCAGATAAGAAAGAAATCCCTAGTAATCTCAAAATCTAAAGGAATCGATCTGACTGAGCCTTCCTTAATACTTTGGGAGACTGTTTTATCCGAGAGAAGCGCAATACCATAGCCCATTTTCGCAAGATTGAGTGCATTGTTTCCTGTGGTACAACTCCAGATAGGAGTTATTGCCACTCCTTCTTTGAGGGCATAGTTCTCAATATTCGTTCGGATGCCCGTGGTTGAAATCGTTAGGATGAGCTTTTCTTTAGTCAGGTCACTGAAAGAGAGCACTTCCTTATCGCTCTGCAACTGATACTCAGGAGAGCAAACCATGACTGTCTTGTCTTGGCAGAAAGCCTCTTGTGTTAGTTCCTTGTTTGGTATTGAAGCTTGGATAAGCCCAAAGCTGAATTTGCCATCCAGTACACCTTTTTGAATATCTTTGGAAGTACCTTCTGTGACATAGAGTATGCAATATGGGTATTCCGCTTTGAAAAGCTTATAGGCTTCTGGCATCAGCAGAGAGGCAATACCGGTTGAACAACCTATACTAAGACTCTCTCGAGGTTGATTCTGCTTAAGATTTGCTTCCATCAGGGAAAATGATTTCAGCACTTTCCTGGCATCTTCATAAGACTGGAGTCCTTGGGATGTAAGATGGAGTGTACGGTTTTTCCTGAGGAATAAAACAACGCCATAATGCTTTTCAAGTTCAGAGATTATCCGTGAAACACCGGGTTGGGTCATATTGAGCTTGATAGCGGCTTTGCTCATAGATTGATCCTGGCAGACAGCGCAGAAGACCGCAAGGTGATGTAAAGTCATGTTAGCCTCTAACCATATCAAATATGGTATGTATCATATGAATAAATATGATTGTACATGATGGATTATCGATTGTAAACTAACAGCAATAAAAAAGATTTCCCACATGATCATAAAGTGATAATACATGGAGGAAAAAAGTTTTATGAAACTGCAATGCATCGCACATAGGAGGAAAACGATGAGAAAAAGTGTTTTGATGATGCTTTTTATCGCTTTGATGGCGAATGGCCTTTTTGCTGGTGGAGCACCGGAGACCAAGGTTGAGCTGGTTGATGACAACACCACTCTGAATCTGGTTCTAATGACCAAGGATTCTACAACTTCCGCTTTCCCGGATTGGATAAAAAAGGTGGAGGCGGCTTGTAATCTCAAGATTACAGTAGTACCTACCCCAACTAACGCAGGTGATAGACAGGCTAAGGTTACCACTGTCCTTTCCACTGGTGATAAGAGCGTCGATATCATAACAATTAACGATGAGATGTATACAGCCTTTAAAGAAACTAGCTGGCTTGAGAAGCTAAATGATATCATGACTCCAGAGCTGATTGAGCAGTACCCAAAAGCATATCTTAAAGATATGGTCATAACCTCTGATGGCTCTTTGTATTCAGTCCCTATGTACTTCAGTGTACTTGGCTGGTTTGTCAATACCGACATCATGAAGGAACTTGGCTATACCTCTCTTTCGACTTGGGAAGAATTCGAGTCCTTTGTGAAAGCAGCTACCAATGCCGATCGATTTGGTTATGGTGATGCATGGGATCCAAACTATGTCTTCAATTCCCTTGGTTCGTTCGTGAATCTGTACGGCGGTGACTATTATGATTGGGCTAACCCAAAGACTCAGGCAGGTCTGCATGCGCTTGTGAAACTTTTAAAAAATGGTTCTACAACTACCAGTCAAGTAGCTGATCAGTACGAACAGCTCTATCAGAATATGGTCGCAGGCAAGAGAGCCGTTGCCCTGCTTTATACCACTCAGATCGCAAAACTCAAGAAAGCAGGTCTTTTCGCACCTCAAGGACCCATTGCCATGATCGTTCCTCCAATAGCTGATAAAACTATTGGCCCTACAGCATATTGTTCTAGCTGGCATTATGTTTTGAATGCTGCTTCCCCCAATAAGACCGCAGCAAAGCGTTTCCTGAAATATGCGGCCTCTGAACAGGGACAGTTTGACTATACCCAGTCATTTGGTACTTTCCCAGCGTATCTTAGCCTTCTCAATGATTCCAGACTTGATAATCTTACTGGTATTTCCGAAATGAGGGAGTATGTGAATAGCGTGATTCTGCATGGTCGACCGATTGTCCCTGAGTCTATGGAATATATCTCTGAGATTGGAAACCTATTCCACCGTTTGGTGCTTGGCCAAATTGATGAGGCAGAATTCTGCAAGCAGGCTCAGACTTCTACCAACAAGTTTTCAAAGTGAGTGACTTATTTTCCCACAGGAGCTATAAACTCCTGTGGTGGACTGGGGAGGTATAGGAAGTGAAGGAGAAGTTAGGTACCCGTACAATGGACTCAAGACAAAGAAAGCTGAGGATTGCATGGATGTTTGTTCTTCCTGTCTTGATTATCAGAGGCTTCACAACACTGTATCCTCTCTTGTCTATTCTAAAGAACAGCTTTTATGAAATCAGGTTAATGAAAAGCCCTATCCCAAAATTCGTAGGTCTTGCGAACTTCATCAGGATTTTCACAGATCCGAAACTTCTAGCTTCGATTGAGTTCACGCTAGTTTTTACCGTGAGCTCTGTTTCAATGCTTATCATCATGGGCACTCTTCTCTCCCTGCTTTTAAACATCCAGTTCGCTGGTAAGAAATTCCTTCGTACGATAGTTCTAATCCCTTGGGCCATGCCAATGGTTGTTGTGGGACGCGCAGCCCGCTGGGCCTTCAATGATCAGTTTGGTTTTATCAATGATCTCATGCGAAGAATCATGCCGGGCTTTCACCTGGATTGGCTAATGGATGTCTCTACGGCCCGTATGGCTGTTATCGGCGTGGATCTCTGGAAGAATGTACCGTACTTCGCAATTCTCTGTCTCGCGGCTTTACAATTCATTTCTGATGATATCTATGAGGCTGCCTACATGGATGGTGCGACCAGGATCCAGTCATTCTTCTTCATAACACTGCCTAATATAATGAAGACGATTCTGACTCTTTCTATCTTCTTTACTATCTGGCGTATCACCAGTTTTGACATTGTCTACGCCATGACAAGTGGAGGTCCCGCAGACTCAACCTCACTGCTTGCATATCGGATTATGACAGAGTCCTTCACAAACCTGAATGTTGGATACGCCTCTGCAATCGCTGTGGTTCTCTTCCTGGTTATGGCGACTATCAGCAAGGGTGGCATGAAACTTATAACCTTGGTTGATAAAGGAGGGAACTGATATGCATGCATTGAGAAGAAGTCCTGGTTTCAGAATATATATCTGGGTGATAACACTATCATTGTCTTGCATTATCCTATTTCCTATCCTATGGATTTTTACATCTTCCATCACGCCAGCAGGAGAGCTCTTTAAAAGTCCGGTTGATTACATTCCAAAACATCCGACGTTCGACAACTATCAGCAATTGATACAGAATAGTGGTCTAGCTTCAAAGCTTGGCTATACTATGGTCATAAGCTTCTCTGCGATGTTTCTGAATCTGATAATCTGTTTAATGGCGGCATACGGTTTTTCCAGACATAAAAGTAGGGGGCTTTCCATTGCCTTTGCCTTGATTATTTTTTCGATTATGGTTCCAGCAGTTGTCAAAGCAAGGCCTTTGTTCACATTCATAAGGGCTGTGGGGCTCTATGATACGGTACCAGGCCTGATCATCCTCTATACAAGCAATCTTATTCCATTTTCCATGATCATCCTTTCCAATTTTCTCAATGACATACCGATGGCGATAGATGAGGCCGCTGAGATAGATGGTGTTACAACGTTGCAAAAACTTATGTTCATTATCTTCCCGCTTATGAAACCTGCCATCGCAACTATTCTCATGATCAATTTCATCATTTGCTTGAATGAGTTATTTACACCGCTATTTTACGCAAGCCGTATCCAGACGTTGAGTGTAGCAATTACCACATTGCCATCTGTTGATGGATATAGCATCCCATGGGAACTGGTTAGTTCTATGGGGTGTGTTATTATTCTGCCGATTATCATCTTTGTCAGCATTTTTGAGCGCCAGATTATGGATGGTATTATGGCAGGTGGTGTAAAAGCTTGAAGAGAAAATAGGAGAGATTTACATGTTCAATGAGATTTTTGGCAATCCTATGGCATCTTTGCCAATCATCAATGGGGGTCGTAGTCGCTCCATTTCCCGTGAAAATCCTACTGGGGAGAAAGGAAAAGGAGGGATGGCCACTGGAGTATTGGGACCTTCGAGAAAGGGTGCTGCAGCATACCGGATGATCCCACCTGGAGAGATCCTGATTATTGCAGATGTTGATGGACCTGGTATCATCAACCATATCTGGTTTACAATCACAGATAATCCAGATGATGGCTATTATACATTAAGCGACGTAGTATTGCGATTCTATTGGGATAATGAGGAGACCCCATCCGTTGAAGTTCCTATAGGTGATTTTTTTCTCAACGGTTTTTCAACCTATACTAAAGTGAATTCATTTCCCATCGTTGTTAATCCTGTACGTGGATATAATTGTTATTTTCAAATGCCATTTGCTGAACATGTGAGGATTACCATTGAGAATCAGCACCCTGGAATACTGAAGGGATTTTTCTATCAAGTAGATTACACTGAATACGATGAGATCCCATCAAATGCAGCATATTTCCATGCACAATATCGTAGGGAAAGATTAACGGTAAGGGGAAAGGATTATACCATTCTTGATAATGTGAAAGGTAGCGGTCTATATGTTGGTACCTTCATGGCTCATACCAGTCTTGAGCGTTATTGGTATGGGGAAGGGGAGATGAAGTTTTACCTTGACGGGGATATCGAATATCCAACCATCTGCGGGACTGGGTTGGAGGATTATTTCGGTGGCGGATTTGGTTTTGTGGAAGATCAACGCAAAGAAACCCCTGCTGTTGAGACCTTATATCAGACTCCTTTTTTGGGCTATCATTTTTTTTCAGCTTGTGAGCCTAACCATAGCTGGCGATTTGAAGGTGCTTGTCCTCCGATGAGAGGTTTCTATCGTTTCCATATTCTCGATCCCATTCGTTTTGATAAGGAATTCAAACTCACGGTGCAACAGATTGGTACTTGTGATACTGGCCTATTTGAGCGACAGGATGATATTTCTACCATTGCCTACTGGTATCAAAGTGAACCCCATATACCGTTTCCTGAGTTGCCGGACAGGTATCATAGGCAACCACGGTAATTGTTACGTCAAGTATTTTATTGATTTTGTGTTACTGTAACTGCTCCGAATTTTGTTCAGAAAC
>CALFMX010000308.1 GCA_937902565.1 uncultured Spirochaetales bacterium | reverse complement strand
GCATTGTGATTACCTTGAGTGCAACGCTGCTTGCCGCTGTGGTCAGCTTCCTTGCTGGCTATGCCTATTCACGTTACCGCAACAAGTTCCTTGCAGGAAGTGCCATCTATATGATAGCAATCAGGCTCCTACCCCCAATTGTGGTATCGTTGCCGCTTTTCCCGGTTGTAAATAATTTGGGGTTGAATGACCGTCATATTACCTTGATTCTCATATATACCGCATTCTGGGTCTCTCTCTACTCGATGATCATGAAAAATTTCATAGATGAGATCCCCCGAGAACTTGATGATGCCGCATTTATTGACGGGGCGAATGAGCTTCAAACGATGATGAGGATAATCTTTCCATTATCTGTCCAGGGCTTAATCAGTGGTGCATTGTTTGTCTTTGTTTTCTCATGGAACGAATTCCTATTCGCCATGATTTTCTCAACCACCAATTCCAAGACTGCCCCACTCATCATAAGTGAGATTATGAGCACGATTGATGGGATTGATTGGGGTGTGCTCTTTGCTGCAGTGTCTGTCCAATTGGTTCCAGTAGTTACATTGGTAATGGTTTCGCAAAAACTGCTTGTCAAAGGGCTGACCGCAGGATCAGTCAAGGAGTAAGGGATATTTCCATATCATATAATCAGGAGAAATAAAATGAGTGTATTGTTGTCGAAAAACATCAACGTGGAACAAGAGTATGATGTCATAGTGTGTGGAGCCGGTCCCGCAGGCATCGGAGCGGCTGTCTCCAGTGCACGCCTTGGCAAGTCTACCCTCTTGATCGACCGCTACGGAGTGGTCGGAGGCATGTTGACCTCTGGCCTAGTGGGACCGGTCATGGGTCGTACTGCCAAGGGGACAATGACTGATGAAATCAACACATTGATTGGTGGGGATGTTCCCATCAAGATGGCCTTTGACCAGGAGATGGCCAAAATAAAACTAACCGAATTACTCACGGAGAGCGGTGTAGAGCTTCGCCTGCAGACACCGATTGTCGATGTTCTGAAAGATGGAGATTCCATCGTGGGTGTTGTTGTCTCATCTGCATACGGCCTCTATGCTCTCAAGGCAAAGGTAGTCATCGACTGTACCGGAGATGGGACTGTCTCCTATCTGGCCGGTGCACCCTATCGTGTCGGCCGGGAGGAAGATGAACTACAACAACCTGTAACCATCATGTTCCGCTTAAACGGTGTCGATGAGAACGTTGCGATCAAGGAAGGAGACTGGACTTTCAAGGTTCGCATGCCCAATAGCAAAGATGCAAACTGGTTCCTCCAATTCTGCGTAGACGCCTGTGCTGAAGGAGAACTCCCAAAATCTGTTTCCCTAGTTAGGCTCTATCGAACATCACGGCCTGGGGAGTGCCATGTCAATGCTACCCATCTAAACTATATAAACGGTTTGGATCCAAAAGAAATCAGCGCCGCTGAAGCGATACTTCGCAAGCAAATCCCTGTGATAGTGGATTTCATCAAAGCCCATGTCCCCGGGTTTGAGAATACGTATTTAGTGAATAGTTCAACGACTCTTGGTGTGCGCGATACTCGCCGAATCATGGGAGAGTATATCCTGACCAGAGAAGATCTGGAGAGCGCCAGAAAATTCGAGGATGTGGTAGTGCATGATGCGTGGTTCTTCATGGACATACATAACATGGCAGGCGGTGGACAAACGCTGACCAATGTGCCGCCCTACGACATCCCCTATCGTTGCCTCCTTCCTCTGGAAGTTGAAAATCTTTTGGTTGCAGGACGCTGCCTCTCCGGTACACACGATGCTCAGGCATCGTACCGGATTATGAGTATCTGCATGTCCACCGGCCAAGCAGCGGGAGTTGCCGCAGCTGTGAGTATTGATGAGCATGTGACCCCTCGAAAACTCGATTATAAATTGGTTCAGCAAAAGCTAACAGAATCAGGAGCCGAGCTGTTCTCTTAACGGTGACTTACTTCAATAATGTCTCAAATCTCAAGGAGCCCGTCTGGGCTCCTTTTTTATACAATACCCACCACTCTTTGTATAACAATTCCTTCTATAGTCGAAGATTGAATTGAGTTAGTTCCCATAAATAGAGAAGCCCAAGGGGCAGTACCCACGGGCTTCTCATTAGTGAATAGCCTCTCTAGAACTTGAACGCTACCTTTAAATCCCCATCCTTTCCTTTTGCTTTCTCAAAAGCCATTTCCCACTCTTCTAGTGAATATAGGGAAGTAACTACCCCATCAGTTTGGAGGTTCCCATTATGGATGTTTTCAATCACATAGGGGAAACAGTACGGACTGAGGTGGGATCCAAGGACATCGAGCTCCTTCCGGTCCCCGATGATTGACCAGTCTAGACTGATTTCCCTGGAGAATACGGAAAACTCCACGAACCGCCCGAGCTTCCGAATCATCTGCATCCCCTGTACCACTGATTCCGGAGCTCCGGTGGCCTCAATGTACGTATCGCACCCATAGCCATCGGTGATCTCCATGATTGCCTTTACCACATCCATCTTCTTGGGATTCCAAACCAGATCCGCACCAAACTTCTTGGCCATCGCCAAACGGTCATCATCGAGGTCGAGGACGATGAGCAACTTCGGATCACGCCGTCTTGCATAGGTGACCATCCCAAGGCCAAGGGTACCGGCACCGGAGAGAACAACAATATCCTCACTCTGGATATCCGCTCGATCAACACAATGCTTCGAACACCCATAAGGCTCGATGAGCAACGCTTTTTCTATAGGCAGGTCCTTCGGCACCTGGTGCATCACGGCTCCCTTTGGAAGCCGAACATACTCAGCCATTCCTCCATTGAGATCCTTGAAGAATCCAAATATCTTATGGGGTTGGCACATCCAATACTTGCCGGTTTTGCAGAATCGGCACTCCCCGCAGGGGACAATCTGATCAGGAGCGAGCCGATCGCCGACTTTGATATCATGAACATTTTCGCCGACAGCCACTGCAACACCAACGAATTCATGCCCAGGGATGAATGGAGGGTCGACCCAGCTGGGCTGCGTCTCATCTCCCCAGAACATTCCTGCTCCGCTCATACACTTCAGATCCCCTGCACAAACACCACATCCCTCGGTCTTGATGATTACATCATCGGGGCCACACTCGGGAGTCGGGAAATCTGTTACCAGTCTGTACTCACTGTCGCTGTACGCAACAAGCGCTTTCATTTTTTTGGTTCAATCACTTTTTCTGTGGGATGAGATGAATAATAGCCTTGCCAGCTAGCCTTCGTAGTTGAGTGAAGGGGCATTGAAAAGAGAGGGCCTGCCCTGTATTGTTGAAGTTGTC
>CALFMX010000307.1 GCA_937902565.1 uncultured Spirochaetales bacterium | reverse complement strand
ATCTGATACAACAACATATTTATCCTCGATTTCTCTGTTATAAACAAATTCTCTGATTGACTCGTTTATAATCATCTGTCGTTAATACGAAAAGTTCTGGGAAATATTACTTGCTTTACTGCATGGCCCCTCTTCATAGCTGATAGGTTCGCCTTCAATGAGAGATTGTGATAAAGCCAGAATTCTTTCAGTAGCTATAATGGGATTCCACATGGTGCTGACAGTGTTATATGCGTTCTCTCCGAGCGTACGCCTCAGTTCCGCACTCTCCACCACCTCTTTTACACAAAGATAAAGGTGGTCAATATCTCCATTCCTATAAATCTTCCCATTCTCGTTGTTCTCCAGAAGAAACGGGACTGCACCGATGGCATGGCTCGCAACAACAGCACACGCACTATTCATTGCTTCGTTAAGTACAGCACCCCACCCCTCATTGAAATCACTTGTGAACAAGAAGACATCCGCTCTCTCCATATGATCTCTGACCTCATCGGGGCTCATGGCACCCAACAGACAAACCTCTTTCGACAAATCATACTGGTCAATCATCTTCCTCAGCATTGGCTCAAGAGGGCCAGTGCCGATCAAGTCCAACGAAAATGCAATGCCCATTTGTTTTAGCCTATGAGCTACCATGATGGCATCATCAGGGTGCTTCCATTTTATAAACCGCCCGACCCATAACAGTTTGGAGACTGGATTGTCTTTTTTACATGCAAATAAGGTGGGAAGATTGTGTTCCCTAACTTCAGGGAAATACCCCCATTTGAATGTCTTGTTTCTATACAAGCCCACCAGATTAAAATCAGCTGCTGTATAGGCACTTGCACAAAGCATATAGACACTCTTTCTCATATATCGATGATGCCGTAGGAACAACTTTGCCATAGTTCGAGGAAAGAGTGCTTGATGGCGACCCTTCTTGAAGATACGTTCAGAGTAGTGAAAGGTAAGTTTATTAACCTCCAAACGCTCTTGAATAAAAACCATGGGGGCTGAACCTATAATGACCACATCACTCTCGAACCCCAACTGCAATGCTCTTTGGTACTCTGTTTCATGGCTATAGGTATTGAGAGAAAAAGGGTACAGGGTACTCATGTCGAGATATCCCATATCCAATCGTTCCTGTGGTACTCGTTCAGTGGCCACAAACTTGAAATGCTCACCGAGCCGAGCATACATTTCCATGCAAAAGGGTAACTGGTGATGGTTTAAGAAGTTTGAAAAGAAAGTAACCTTCATAGTATTTTCTCCGAGATCCTTAGCATGTCCATCTAATATGGTTTCTCCTTGTGAGCTTCGTTTGTTCGTATTAATTTGTTTTTAATATATGAAAGAACAAACATAAGACTTGGAACTCTAAACATCCAAGTTACCACAAAATACAGAAGAGTGCCTACTAGAACTTGAAAGAGAATTTTTAGTAAAGGCGAGGAGAAGAGCAATCCTATCAATGAGACAACAGCACCCATGAGTAAGGAGCTGAAAAAAATTGGCATGATATCCAGCAAAAGATCTTTCAATGGCAATTTGATTATCCTTGATACAATAACAACAACAACTGATGTCGACAAAAGGCTGCTGAAAATCGTACTTGCTACAAAAACATAGATACCAAAACGAATAGTAATTAGCATGACCAACAAATCCAACCCTTTGGATAAAATATTTAACTTAAGGGAAAGACCACTTTTACCCACGGCGTTGGTTGCATGAATGAAGATTGAAAAAGGCCAAAGCATGCACTCTATGGCTGTCAATTGCAGAAAAACCACACTGGGCATCCATTTTTCAGTCAACAGGAGACGGATAAGAGGGTCTGCAACTGCTATCAGGCCAATCATCGCAGGCCATACAAAATATAAACTAATTTGCAATGATTTTCTTACCTTGTTGGCTAATTCTGTGTAATCATGTTGAAATCGAGAAAGAAGAGGAAACGCTACAGAGGTAATTGCACCGTCAACATTGACCATCAGCATCGAAGGAAACTGATACCCTCTATTATAATACCCGAGCACTTCGGGCGAATAGGCCCTCCCGGTAATCAAGGCTTTCATATTTGCACTGAGAGCATTAATA
The DNA here is from genome assembly GCA_937902565.1 of uncultured Spirochaetales bacterium. Taxonomy (GTDB): domain Bacteria; phylum Spirochaetota; class Spirochaetia; order Sphaerochaetales; family Sphaerochaetaceae; genus Sphaerochaeta. The sequence goes on along the minus strand of CALFMX010000307.1, from coordinate 8,734 downwards.
AGGGCAATAGCCAAGACTCTACTACTAAAAGGTAACATCTGTTGGACCGGAACTGTCGAAAATTGGAGTTTCGGTCTCCACTTACTCGAAATAAGTATGACAATACACGTCATACTTGCATTGGTCAGTGAGCCAAACACTAAAGCCCAGACACCAAAACCTCGCAGAGCAAGAATGATGCCCACGGTACCTTGGCCCACCATGCCAATGATCCCGGCATAGAACGTCCTCTTCATTTGCAGGTTTCGTTGAATGATTGACATCGGTACCGAATACAAGGCAGATATTGGAACTGTTAATGCCTGCACCCTAAGAACGCTCACCAGCAATGGCTCAGAGTAAAAACGAGCTATAAAAGGTGCAAACGCAAAGACAACCCCATAGATTACCATTGAGAGGACAATACTTGAATAATGGACTGAATAGATATCGAGATCCTGAAGCTCAGGTTTCTGGATCAAGGCAGAAGTAAATCCAGTCTGGATTATAATCATCGATAGCGTGATAAATACACTTGTTAATGCTATCAATCCATAATCAGCAGGTAATAAGAGACGAGCTAACCAAATTTGCAACAAAAAGCTAATCAAGGTTGTCCCGCCATTTTGCAATAGCTTCCAAAGAACAGATTCTATAGCTTTATTTGTCAGTGATGAATCGTTCTTTGACACGCGTTATCCTCGATTACTACTTTTTGCCCAGAGACCAATACCAATCTCGTCGCATCAATATTGATGCTCTTCTAAAAATGCATATACAGCAACCAAATCTAACCCGTTTTTCTCTCGATCATAGGTTTTAAGTGCTGATTTCTTTCCCTCACTAGATATCTCTGTAGCAAGCTCAGGCTTATCGAAAATCCTTCCCACATAGTACGGTATCATATAAGGCTCATCAACAGGATAGATAAACCCGCTTTTCCCATGGTCAATGAAGTCTTTTACACCTCCGACGTCTGAACTCACTACCGGCACTCCAACCATGAGGGCTTCTCCAACAGCATTCGGTGAATTTTCGATTAAAGAAGAGGAGAGAAACACATGGGCAGATTTCAAGTTTTCAACCACTTGCTCTGCTGTCTGAGGACCCATAAACGTCACATAATCATTAAGTTCATATCTTCTTATCAAAGAAGCTATGTAAAACCCATACGCTCTACGCTTCAGGAAACCTGCTTTAATCGGGGAAGGCCCCCCAATATAAAGGTGTACATCAGGGTAGCGTCGTATTAGCTCGCCCATATTGGGCAGTACCAAATGCAGCCCCTTGATCTGATCAAAGCCTTGTGAAAAATAGATTGAATGCTTCTTGCAGTGTGAAAGACTCCAACGTGAATCCTCAAGATAGAAGACTGACCTCAGTGTTTCTCCGCAGTGAAAGTACCGAACTTTCGGGTTAATCTGACTGCTACAAGCTTTATCCCACTCAGTCCGTCCCCCGACGTTGGACACTCCTTGGATGGCTTTGATCTCATCCTTGCCTGCCCTTCTCCACCGGTTTGCTTGTCCCGTGGGTGTGGGATGGAGAAGGGAGGAAGGAACGGCCATATATCGCACCCTACCTGGCAGTCCCTCAACAGCATGCTGGGCAATACGTGAGACAAGCCCCTGTATGTGTATAATGGTGTTATCAGGCTTGCCGAAATACTCAATGGCAATTCTTGAGTGTGCAAACTCGGTCCCAAAGACATGGAGAATATCTGGTTTGACACTGTCGATGATAGCCTTGAGTTTCCTTTTGAGAAGTTTCTTGTGAATTTGCTTCAACTGATTATATTTAGGATAGCCTGACACATGGAACCCATAATAAGGTATCCCATCAACAACACCCTGTTCTTCAAAAACATTGCTGGCAATAGGGAACGAAAGAGTCAGCTCAATCGACGACTCTTTCCTAATGCTATCTAAAGCGCCAGACAGCCACCCCCCGGCAATAGTTGAACCATCACTTGATAACGGGATTGGAGGTACATTACTCAGCCATAATATTTTGGTCTTTTTCATCTGATCTCCACGATAACCTTCATAGGGGTTGCTTAACCACCGTGTTTTGCCAGAATGGATAATACTCACCGCCATAGGCGGATGACACCCAAATGATTGACAAACCAATAATTGCAATTATCAGAATACGCCTCACTTTCGGTGGGAACTCAGACTGTTCGAACTTATTAGGAAACAATGTGATAAAAAATCCAAAAAGATATAGATCAAACCGGTACACCATGAACAAACGAAACTGAACCATATATACAGCTAAAGATACAATCGCAATATATATACCCGAATCAACAAGGTTTCTCTTCCTCAACAAAAGACTGAAATATGCAATATATATACTTGTTCTGACCAACAATCTCTTTTTACTTATTGATACCCATTCTTGTGCCCACATACCATAGCTGTTTCCAGTGTAATTCCCATATAGACCTAATCTTTGTTGAGCAAAACGAAGGACGTATTCATATCCAAGCACAACACAAAGAACGAAGATAGTGTACAGCAATAGTGATTTTCGATTAACGGGAAGATAATTGAGTAGATACAAGGGAAGGAGAACAATAGCAGATGTATGAAATCCTGTAGCCAATGCAACACAGAAAATCCAAGGAACGGGCTTCCTCTCTTCAATATAATGCAAACCAAATAACAATAAAGACATTGCGATACAATTCCGAGTGATATTGAAGGATTCACCATAATACGTCAGAGCAAACAAAAAGAATACACTGAGCACATAATTCTTGGAGCTTTTCCTTATTGCAAGGATAGCAGGAATACACACCAAGGCAGACATAAGAAAATGGTATACTTGGAAGTGTTGAGAAAACAGACTTATAAACTTAATCAGAAGCGCAAAGAGGGGTTCTCTCTTTATTCGTGCAATATCACCAAAACTTAGAGTGCTATAGCTAGAGAACGAGTTTGCATAGTTGCCATAATCGGTTGTGAAATCACCCCGTAGCCCCATAAACAGCAGAAGCACCAACCCTGCAAATACAAGATAGTAATCACTGTTTTGGTCTTTTGTCTTATACGAAATCCCTACCCATCCAAAGGCAAGAACAACACCAACCAAGGCATACATCATATCAGATTTATTTCCCCCATACCGTCATATCCACAATCTTCGCATAGCTCTGGATGATCCTCACCACCTTGGTGGAGACATTGGTGTCCAAATAGTCCTGGGGCATTGCTGTTCGCTCCTGGTTGTCCCTCATTGAGACTGCCATATCCAGGGCTTGGGTAATATCCTTTGTCGTTATACCACCAATGACAATGGTCCCCTTGTCCAGGACCTCCGGCCGTTCGGTGCTTGTCCTTATAAGAACCCCTGCAAAGCCAAGCATGGCGGACTCTTCACTCAGTGTGCCACTGTCGGAGAGCACACAGTAGCTCTCCTTCTGCAGCTTGTTGTAGTCGAGGAAGCCGAAAGGCTTCAGGCTCTGTACGCTTGGGTGAAACTTGAAGTTCCGCTGCTCGATGAACTTCCGGCTCCTCGGGTGGGTGCTGTAGATGACCGGCATCTTGTATTGTTCTGCAATGTCATTGAGCGAGGTCATCAAGGAGAGGAAGTGCTCCTCGTTGTCTATGTTCTCCTCCCTGTGGGCGGAGACGAGGATGTAGTTGTTCTTCTTTAGATTGAGTTTATCGAGGATATCACTGCTGTCGATCTTATCCATGTGGTCGCAGAGCACCTCCCGCATGGGGGAGCCGGTGACGAAGATTGTCTTGCCGTCCAAGCCTTCTGATAGAAGGTATCGTCTCGCATGCTCGGTATAGGGCAGATTGATGTCACTGATGTGGTCGACGATCTTCCGGTTGATCATCTCGCTGACGTTCCAGTCCCAACAGCGGTTGCCCGCCTCCATGTGGAAGATGGGAACCTTCAGCCGCTTTGCGCTGATGGCGGCCAAGGCGCTGTTGGTGTCCCCCAAGATGAGAACGGCATCGGGCTTCTCCTTCTGTATGACCTCATAGCTCTTGGCTATGATGTTGCCCATCGTCTCGCCCAGGTCCTTGCCCACACTGTCCAGGTAGTAGTCGGGCTCCTTGAGCCCGAGGTCCTCGAAGAAGACCTGGTTGAGCGTATAGTCCCAGTTCTGTCCGGTATGGACCAGGATATGGTCGAAGTACCGGTCGCACTTCTTTATGGTGGCACTGAGGCGGATGATCTCCGGCCTCGTGCCGAGGATGGTCATGACCTTCATCTTGTCGCTCATATCGCTCACACCTCCTCGTAGATGGTATCGGGGTTGTTGGGATCAAAGGGTTCATTGGCCCACATGAAGGTGACCAGCTCCCCCTCACCAACATTGGTGATGGTGTGGGTGTACCCCGGGGGGATGTCCACCACCTCTATCGAGGACCCCGATACCTTGTACTCGATGATCTCTTCTGTATTTATCTTCCTGAACCGTATGACACCCTCCCCCTGCACCACAACGAACTTCTCGTTCTTCGTGTGGTGCCAGTGGTTGCCCTTGGTGATGGTGGGGTTCGAGATGTTCACCGAGAACTGGCCACGCTCTGCAGTGCGTATGATCTCGGTGAACGAGCCACGTTGGTCCGAGTTCATCTTCAGCGTGTAGCTGAAGCCATCCTCGGGCAGGAATGAGAGGTAGGTCGAGTAGAGCGCCTTCTCGAAGGCGTTCCTCATATTGGGAACCGAGAGGGTTTTCCTGCTCTCCTTGAAGGAGTGCAGGAGGTCCACGATGGTCTGCAGTGTCACCGTGTGGACGGTGGGGATGATGCAGAAGCCATCTTCCTTAATGACCCTCCCCTCCAGGGCGTTGGTGAATTCACAGAGCACATCATCGATATAGACAAGTCTCAAAACTGTATTGGGGTCATTGACCTGGATGGGAAGGCCCCGGGCTATATTGTGGCAGAAGGTTGCCACCGCACTGTTGTAGTTGGGCCGTGACCACTTGCCAAAGACATTGGGAAGGCGGTAGAGGAAGAGATTGATACCATTCTCTTCTGCATACTTGATGAGCAGATCCTCCCCCGCCTTCTTGCTCCGGCCATAGGGATTATCCAATTCTGCCTGGACCGAGGAGGAGACGAGGATGGGGGCCTTGTTGTCATGTTCCTTGAGCTTACTAAGGAGCAAAGCAGTGAAGTCCCGGTTGCCCTCAAGGAACTCAGCCTCGTCCTTGGGCCGGTTGATACCGGCCAGGTGGAAGACGAAGTCACACTCCTTGGCATAGCGGTCAAGGAGCTCTTCGTTGGTATCCACATCGTAAAGGAAGAGCTCGTGTTCATTCCGACTCTTCAGTTCTGCCGTGAGGTTCCGTCCGATGAAGCCGCTTGAGCCGGTGATGAGGATCTTCATCGGGCTTTGCTCTCTTTGTATTGCTTGAGCTCTTCCTGGATGTAGGCAAGCGTGAGGAGCTTCTCCTTGATCTCTTCCACGGTGAGAAGGGTTGTATTGGAGGAGTTGAACTGGGTGAGGGTGGTACGGGTGCCATTGCCATCGGTGAAGTACTTGTCGTAGTTGAGGTCACGGTTGTCGGCGGGAACCCGGTAGAAGTTGCCCAGGTCGATGGCATGGGCACACTCCTCATCGGTGAGGAGGGTCTCGTACATCTTCTCACCGTGCCTGATGCCGATGCTCCTGATCTCGTTGTCGGCCCCGAAGAGCTCCCTGACCGCCAGGGCAAGGTCGCCGATGGTGGAGGCCGGTGCCTTCTGTACCAGGATGTCACCGGTATGGGCATGCTCGTAGGCGTAGAGCACCAGATCCACCGCTTCGGAGAGGGTCATGATGAAGCGGGTCATGGTGGGGTCGGTGACGGTAAGGGGCTTGCCCGCCTTGATCTGCTCCACAAAGAGGGGGACTACAGAACCGCGGGATGCGAGCACGTTGCCATACCGTGTACCACAGATGAGGGTCTTGTCCTCTGCCACCGTACGGGACTTGGCCACAAAGACCTTCTCCATCATCGCCTTGCTCACCCCCATGGCGTTGATGGGGTATGCTGCCTTGTCGGTGGAGAGGCAGATGACCTTCTTCACCCCTGCATTGATGCAGGCGGTGAGCACGTTGTCGGTACCGACAACGTTGGTCTTCACCGCCTCCATGGGGAAGAACTCACAGGAGGGGACCTGCTTCAGCGCAGCTGCGCTGAAGACGTAGTCGACGCCGTTGAGGGCGTCTCGTATGCTGCGGTAATCCCTGACATCGCCGATGTAGTACTTGATCTTGTCATCATGGTAGTGATGGCGCATGTCATCCTGTTTCTTCTCATCACGACTGAAAATCCTGATCTCGGCAATGCTTGTATTTAGAAATCTCTCCAATACTGCATTGCCGAAGGAGCCGGTGCCACCGGTGATAAGGATGGTTTTGTCAGCGAATAAAGATTGTACCATTGAACATCCTATTGGACGGGATTGGGTAAACGTCGTCGGAAATTTACTTTTTCAGATTATACCATATCCCATGCAACGTGGCATCACGTTCAGTTGATATTCTTCTTTCATGTTTGCTGTGATTTGATCAATGATCTCAGCTCTTCAATGAACGTGTTTTTAAGATTATCCAGAACCACGGGATTGCTCCGTTTTTGAGTAAAATCAATATCACGTATTGTTTGGGCAATCGCCTCGGGCGCCTCATCCTCATAGAGATACAAGGAGTGCGCTAGAGGGGATGTTGCAATGGTTGGGATTGCTGGGGCTAGTACTTCAAGGCCGTTGGATATGAAGGAGAGAATCTTTGATGGAAAGGAGTTTGCATTATAGGAGGCATCCATGTCTTGCAACACCAAGCCTAGATTACATGATTGGACATACATCTTGTACTCAATTCCATGTTTCAGGCCATCAAAGGTAATCTTGCAACGATGTGTGGCGTTGGACTCGGCTATGGTGGTTCGCAAGAACTCTTCATCATAGGATTCACAGTAGCCAAGAATTCTGATCTCAAATCTGTCATCAAGATATTGTGCAAGCTGCAGCGTCCGTTCGATCCCTTTGTCTTTGCTGATCTTGCCTACGTACAAGAGTCGAATTATCTCTACATACTCCTTCTCTTGAACAAGGCTTTGTTCTCGCACATAGGGCCCATAGAGCACAGCATAGTCAAAGGGTTTTGTTCTCAATTGCTCCACTTGATCAACGAGCAGTTGTGTAACAAGGATGTAGGCGTCCGCCCCCTTGATATAGTTTTTCTCCAGGCGCCTCTTCCAACGCCTCATTGGATAGAGCGTCTGGAAGAATTCCCCAACATACAGGACCACACGAATACGGCCAAAGAGCTGCAGTAGGTAGACTGGTACGATATACCGCATTGAATGGTACACAATAACTCGTTCACCAGGTTTGGTATTTGCGAGAATGGTCTTTATCAACCACCACCAAAGACGTATCAAGCCAAGCCCTCGTGGTCTTGTTCCCCCACTCTTTAGAGAAAAGGGGAATGTTACTGCCCCACCATTTTCAATGGTGATCCGGCCTTCTTGAAGAGAAGGCTCATCACCACTGACCAAACGTGGAGAAATTATGTGTGGCTCAATACTGTTTGCCGTCAAGGATTCCACAATAAAATCAACTACGGGCTTTGTGGAAATACCATCTGTAGTATCCGCTGAGCCTACAGGATAGATGGCTACAATATTCATCACAGAAACATCCTCATCTGTCGATTACCTCAATGTATGGTGATCAGCATCCAACTGAGAGTAAAATTCATATAATTGCTCAGTTGACTGGGTGATATCATAGCCGGCTTTCTGCAACGCTTCACGTGTGTCCTCTTCCCTTCTTCTCAAATCAGATTCCAATACACTCGTTGCCCAACTCTTCGGTTCCGCATCCAATCCAATGAACTGCACCAAATCGGTAATACCAATATCCTGGGGCACTGAGGTCGAGGCAAAACATGCCAGCCCTGCCGCTTGTGCTTCGATTGCCACAATCCCGAGCCCCTCAAACTTGGAGGGGAAGAGGAAGATATCCATTGCTTGTAGAAGCTGGGGTACATCACTTCGGGCACCAAGGAATCGAACAGATTGTTCGATTCCAAGCGCCAGGGCTCGCTCTTGTATCTGTTCAAAAAGAGGGCCGTCGCCGACAAGCAGGAGCAGGGCGTTGGGTTTACGTTCTACAATCTCTTTGAAGATCTCTAGCAAGAACCGGTGGTTCTTGGCTTCTACGAACCTTCCCACATGACCGACGATGAACGCATCCTCACCGTACTCTTTGCGATACTCTTCTCGCACTCTAGGAGAGAACTCATACGCAGAGAGGTCGATGGCGTTCTTCCAGACCTGGACATGACCGGATTCCATCGCCTTTCTTCCAAACAGCCATCTGCCTGCAGCCTCGGAGCAGGCAAATAGATAGTCTGCATCCCTTCGAAGCGATAGCTGAAAGATATTCTTTATCGCTGCAGTCAAAGACTTTCCATTGGAGATGCTGTGCGAGTGGATGATGGTCACCCTCCCCGCCCTCTTTGCCAATGGAATGGCAATGGCTGAGGATCCCCGGATATGGAAGTGAACAATATGGTGTTCTGGATGTTCATCCAGAAAGCTCTTCCACCACGCACGGTATTGGAAATGGTTGCGACCGGTATATGCGGGCGCTCTAAAGATCCTTCCACCTCTGCTCAATATCTCAGCTTCATATACACCGACCACAGGCGTATGGACAATGAAGTCGAACTGCATGGAAGAAGTATCAATGTGGCGATAATAGTTCATGACCAAAGCTTCGGCACCACC
>CALFMX010000306.1 GCA_937902565.1 uncultured Spirochaetales bacterium | reverse complement strand
AGAAAGGCATTGCCGCACGGGCCTCCGACATCGATCTGGTCTACCTGCACGGCTACGGTTTCCCGCGCTGGCGCGGTGGCCCGATGATGGCCGCGCAGACGGTGGACTCGGTCGGCCCGTACGCGTTGACCATCAGCCGCCCGGCGGACCACCGCTCGACCAGGTCGGGCGGGACATTCCAATAGGGATTGAGCGTCGCATAGCGGATCATGCCCGCCATCATCGGCGGCTCGATCCTCACGCTCACTACGTTGCTGCAGGAGCTCTCCACCACGATCCTCCTCTACAGCCCGAAGACGCGCACCGTCCCCATCCAGATCTACGGGGCGGTTGCCGATGGCAAGCTCGGTGAGGCAAGTGCGCTGAGCGTCGTCCTCCTGGTCGTCGTCTTTGTCATCGTCTATGCGATGAACCGCAAGCAGGGCCAGTCGATCGCCTCCTCCTTCAAGATGGGGTGATGATGACCACGGACCGCACCTTCTATGCCGATCATCTCAAAGCCTCCGTGCTCCCCTTCTGGGAGCGCGCCTTTGACGATGAGGCGGGCGGTCTCTTCACCTGCTGGACCAACGACGGCAAGACCCTCATCTCGACGGACAAGTATACCTGGTCACAGGCGCGGATGCTCTGGTGCCTCTCCTATATGCTGGTCAATCTCGCTCTCGATACAGAGACAGAGAGACGCTATCGAACACGGGCCGGCCAACTCTACGACCTGCTCAGGGGAGCCATCCTTCCGGGCCCGGACGAGGGGTGTGCCTTCCTCCTCACCCGGGAGGGGGAGGCCAAGGAGCCGATAGGGGGCTCCGGCCTCTACACCTCCCTCTACGCCGACTGCTTTGTCGCCATCGCCTTTGCCCGCTGGGCCATTGCGGCCAAAGAGATGGGCATCCTTGAGGAGGCGCTTGCTGTCCATGGGAAGACCATGGCCTTGATAGAACGGGGCATCATCAAGACCGAGCCCTATCCCCTTCCGGCAGGAAGCGAGGCACAGGGGGTGCTGATGATCCTCTGCCATACTGCCACCGAGCTCTCTCTCGCGCTTGCACACGTTGGTGATGGGCGCGCCGCAGAGTACAGGGGAGAGGCGCAGGCGCACGCCCATTGCCTCCTCGACCATTTTGTAGACAGGGATTCGATGCAGCTCAAGGAGGTGGTTGTCCAGGAAGGGAGGCAGACCACACTCCTTGAGCGGCATCGCAACCCTGGCCACACCGTTGAGTGCATGTGGTTCCTCCTCGATGCCCTCGGTGGAAAGCGCCTTCAAGAGATCGAGACCATCCTCATCACCGCCCTCAGCCTGGGCTGGGATGAGGAGTATGGGGGGCTCTTTCGCTACGTCGACTCTGAGGGCGGGAGGCCGAGAGGCGAGCAGGGGGCGGACGCCTTCTCTGCCCTGGTCGCCGACACCTGGGACTACAAGCTCTGGTGGCCGCACGCTGAAGCGCTCTATGCCACCTCCCGCCTCTATGAGGCGACGGGGAATCCAGCGCTTGCGCTCTGGTATGAGCGGGTCAAGGCGTACACCTTCGCCACCTTCCCCTCCGCGGAGGAGGGGATGGAGTGGATCCAGATCCGAAGACGAGGAGGGGAGGCGGAGGATCGGGTGGTGGCCCTGCCCGTTAAAGACCCCTACCACATTATCAGGGCCCTGTTGCTCTTGATCACAGACAAAGGAACGACATGATGCTGTACGAACAACTTACGAGAGAAGAACACACCGCGCTGAACACCAGCATGTTCAAGGCCTACGATATCAGGACCCAGAGCAAGGCGCTCACCTCAGAGTTGAAGAGGCGCCTTATCAGGGCGCTGGCGCGCTACTTCCGGGAGGTGTTGAAGGTCGACTCAATCATCATCGGCCGAGACGCCCGCCTCCACGCCCCGGCGGTCATGGAGGCCGCCATCGAGGGCTTCTGCAGCGCCGGCCTCGATGTGCTGGTCAATCCTAACCAGATCTCCACCTGCCAGTTCTACTACGCGTGCATGCAGCACCGTGAGAGCGCTGGTATCATGATCACGGCCAGCCACAACCCCGGCACCTACATCGGCATGAAGCTCGTTGCACCGAACCTGGTGACCCTTGCCATGGGCAGCGGGCCGCAGGGCGGCATCTCGGCGATCCGCGACTTCTACATCGAGGACCGGCCGGCACCACGAGCGGCCCGGGGTCGGGTGAGGGTGGTGCGGTACATCGATCAATTCATCGACTACTCGACCCGTCTCGCCGGCATCCAGCCCAATGAGCTTGATGGGGTCTCGATCCTCACCGACTTCCTCTCTGGTTCGGCCGGAGCGGAGGTGAGCGAGGCGCTGACCAACGCAGGGGCGAACCTCAGGGTCCGCAACCTCATCCCCGATGGCACCTTCCCGTCAGGGGACCCCAACCCGATCGTCGCCTCCTCGATCGCCCCGACCTGGGAGTTGATGAGGAGCGGGGAGTTTGACTTCGGCTTCTGTTTTGACGGTGATGGGGACCGCATGGACATCATGAACAAGGAGGGGCAGCAGATCACCCCATCCTTCAACCTCTCGCTGCTCATCCCCGAGGTGAAGCGCCTCTTCAGACGGGTCCATGAGAGTGGGTTCTTCGGTTCGGCCCCTTTCGATCCCCACCTCTACTACGATGTGAAGGCCAATCCCCCCTCGGTGGTCCGCCAGGCCAAGGAGGGGATCGGGGTGCATATCATCCGCAACGGCCACTCCTTCATCAAGGAGGCGCTGAGGCGCAACCTCAAGGACCAGTTCATCGTGGCTAGTGAGGAGAGCGCCCACTACTATATGAACTTCCCCTTCGACCTTGGTGACTACTCCAAAGGCTTTGCCGCCACGGAGAACACCCTCTACTTCACCCTGCTCACCGCAAAGGTGTGGAGCCGCAACCCAAAGCTCTACGAGGAGGCGTTCGCTGCCCAGCAGGCGATCCACCGAGAGCGTGAGTGGCCGTGTGAATTCACACACGAGAAGGATATTGCAGGGGTGGTAGCCGAAGTTGAGCGGATCTTCTCCGAGCAGGGGCTCAGTGTCTTCAAGGAGATGGAGGATGGTTCGAGCCTCGATGCCACCTTGATGAGGGCAGGGCTGCCCGAGCACATCGATGGATCGACCAACCTCAACGGCGATTGGCTCCAGGTCGCCCAGCGTATCAGCCGCAGCGAGGAGGGTATCGCCCGCTGGGAGGTTGCATCGAGCTCTCCTGAGCGCCTCAGTGAAGCGGTGAGCCTCATCAGGGGCGTCACTGACTCCTACGTGAACAACGGGAGGGCGAGATACGAGTAGGCCCCCTGAAGAGCATGGGCGATCACAGCTGTATGGTAGGATCGCCCAGGTATGGCTTTGCCCCAAGTTTACCCGCTCTATAGGCATTGCCAATGCTGATCCTCTTATGAAGGCCAAACTCCTGGACTGAGTAATATTCACTTGCCCCGTCTTCGTCCTTCTCACAGAGCCAGATCATGTCATTGCGCATAAAGTCCAACTCCATAAGGCTCTGGTTGTGCGTTGTCGCAATGATCTGTGATCCGGTGGTGTTGAGAAGGAACATCTGTAACAGGAATGCAACAAGGTCTGGATGCAGAGATGCCTCAAGCTCATCGATGGGAATGACACCACCGTCCAACATGGTGGTCCCGAGTCCAAGGTAGCGAAGCGTCCCCTGGGATTCCTCATCAAAGGGAAGTGAGTGGAAGCCCAGGGAGGTGCGATGTTGGAATACGGGGGCAGGGTTCTTTTCTGACACCCTCACTCCTTCTATGTGCAAACCAGAGCGTTGCAACAGTATGTTGGAGAGGGGTATCATCTCAGATTGTCCCACCCTGCCCGTCCATATCTCTACTGAAGTGTTAGGGGTGACAACAGGCTTCAAGACATGGTTGAAATACGCTACCACCAACTCAAGCTCAACAGAGTGGATATTGCTCTTCTGGTAGGCGAAGAGGGTGGAGATAGTGTCTACTGTATTGCCACTGAGCGTTGCTCTCTCCTTGGCAGACAGACCGCACTTGGTGCCAAACTCCACTGTTGAGATATGCGTGCCCTCATCGTGGGTTCGCCTGAAGAGCAGGGCCTTCCTTCCCATCGGCTGATAGGTAAGCTCTTCACTAATGAAATGCTTCTTATCAACGATGACACGATAGGTATACCGGATTCTTTCTATATAGAAGGTGAGGGAAAATGTACCGGGTTCTTGTGTGGTCGTTTCATCAAGGGTGAATGGCTCAAACCCGGTACCCGTATCACTACCCGTAGTCCCATCAACGACAAGCGACCGAAGAAAATCAAGCGCACGCAATATGTTGGTTTTTCCTGATGCGTTGTAGCCATACAAGATGCAGAACTTCAATAGGCTGACAGAATCAGAAATCTTGTTCAATACGTATGTATCCGAACTGCCTTGAATCTTGTTGTTAGCGAGAAAACTAATGGTCTGTTCATGCTTGATAGAACGAAAATTCTTAACTGAAAAGGATTCTATAATAATTAAACTCCATATTACGGAAAATAATTCCAGATACATTGATTATAATCATAGAATGTATATTCCACAAGGAAATTCATGCGCGTACGCTTTGAACGTAATCGGAGGGCGCAGGTTGATACCCCTCCGCGTGATGTCCAGGCCCTGTTGAACATCTCTGCAACCAGCGCCAAGCGCCTCTTGTCTGCGATGGTGGATGACAAACTCCTCGTTATGGAGGGGAAGGGGCCGGGTGGCCACTATTGAAGGTGGAGGCCGTGAGGAGGGGGGGCGTTTCCATCATGCTCTAGCTCCCATCCTCTGCTCTGACGAGATTTCGTCATTGTTGTCAGCTCCGTGTCGTGGTACCATTGGTCCCACGAAGGAGTGGACACATGAAGAGGGTAGGTAAAGGCCGGACCTCCTATCGCACCTTGGCTGCACGGAACAAGGCAGCCATCGATGCGTACAACCGCCACAACCTCTTCGTCCTCTCGCTGATGGGTGCCTTGATGATGCTCATCCCCATCGCATCAGCGCCGTACAGCACCTCAAAACGATCGCTGCTGCCTGTGTACATCGTGTTGATGGTGTGCATCCTCCTCCTCACCGTGGTCAGCAGGGTCCCCTCGTTTGAGCGGTTCACCCTTATCGGCCTCTATGTTGGCTTCTCGGTCTTCTTTGCTCTGGCCGTCTATCTCAGTGTGTTCAACTCCCCCCATATGCGGGCGACGATCCTCATCGGGGTCTTCTGCATCGTGCCGCTCGCCTTCATCGACAATCCGCTTCGGATGAACCTCTTCATCGCCACCTGGTTTGTAATCCACACGGCATTGGCCTACATCTACAAGCGCCCCTTCGTCCTCGATGACGCCATAAACACCCTGGCCTTTGCCATCATGGGCGGCTTCTTCGGTACCATCACCACCAAGCTCAGGGTCCGTAGCTACGAGGATCAGCGCCTCCTGGTCATCAAGGGGGAGACCGATGCGCTGACCGGACTCTACAACCGCCACAAGCTCTTCGAGACCCTGGCAGGGAAGGCACGGGAGCCGCTCTCCGGCATCATGATGATCGACATCGACCACTTCAAGGAGTACAACGACCACTACGGCCACATCGTGGCTGACGAGGCGATGCAACACCTTGCTTCGATTCTCAAGGAGGTGGAGCGCCGCGCCTCCATCACCTTCTACCGCTACGGCGGCGAGGAGTTCGTGGGCCTGGCCTACGCGCTCACCGAGTTGGAGCTTGCCTCTCACAGTGAGGCGCTGCGAGGCTCGGTGGAGAGCGCTGAGGTGGGGACACCTGCCTTCACCATCAGCATCGGGGTCGCATACTGTGGGGATGAGGCCAATCCCTCCTACCAGAAGGTCATCAAACAAGCCGACGAGGCGGTCTTCGAGGCCAAGCGTTCCGGACGTAACCGGGTGGTCATGCTCCGCGCTCTCTGATCATCGCCAAGGTCCTCATCACACTGTAGTAGGAGGCGAGTGAGGTGGTCTCGGCACGCTGTTGCAGAGCCGACAACTCATCGGCTTTCATGCGCCAATGGCACTGCACCCGCCCCTGGTCGATGAAGGCGCGGATACCCTCCGTCTCCAAACCCTTCTCCTGGAGACGGTAGAGCAGGGTATAGGCAAGCTCATCGTAGGCGGGGTGGAAGAAGCCCTCGTCATAGGTGAGATGCATCTCCTCGATCTCTTCCCTGCCACGGTCGAGGAGGGTGGTATCCTCCACGGTATCGAGGAGGGAGAAGTAGAAGAGGCTTGCCGTCCCCTTGCCCTCATCCCTTCTGAGGATCCGCCCCAAACGCTGGATGCGCTGTCGCTGTTCGCTCGTCGAAGCGATGACGATGCCCACATCGGCTGACGGGATGTCCAGCCCCTCATCAAGTGCCTTGCAGGAGACGAGGATGCGCACCTCCTTTGAGCGATACCGCCTGAGGGCGAGGGTACGGGCCACGCTGCCCATCTCACTGTGGTACATGGCGACGCTGCCTCCCATATGGGCACTGAGCGCCTCATAGAGTGCCTCGCTCTGCTCGATGCGCTCTGAAAAAAACGATGATGGTGCTCTCTTCGCTGAGCAGGGTGATGAGGTCAAAGGCGCATTGGAGGCGTTGTGGCGCTTCATAGACGATCGACCGACGTTTGTAGAGGGCGGTGAGTAGGATTGTTGCAACCGTGCGTATCTTCTCCTTGGGGTCTTTGGTGAGCGTGTTGAGCTCTCCAAAGAAGCGGTGTTGAGGCACAGTGGCCATGGCAGGACAGAGGCGGTAGAGGGATTTGAATGCCGTTGAGATTTTTCGTGACAGCCCTTCATACGCCGCCGCTTGTTCACTGTCCATCGTCAGTCCGATGTTGAAGATCACCACGTCATTGACCACCCCATCAGCGATCACCTCCCCTACATCGTAGGCGTAGAAGAGGGGCCCGAGGGCAGGGGCGATGACACGATCGAAGTGGAAGGTCTTGGGGGTGGCCGAGAGGCCGAGGGCGTAGTAGTTGGCCCTCGCCTCCCCATCCACGGCATCGAGGAAGGAGAAGATCTTGCGGTTCTCGCTGCTGCCGTAGTGGTAGCACTCATCGGCGATGAGCATGACCGGCTGTCCGCCGGTCAGCTGCCGGGCGACAATGGGGGAGACGCGGTAGCGCGCTGAGTTCACCACGTAGATCATGACCGGCTTGTTATGGTGTTGGCGCAGCCCCCCGCCGACAAGCCCGATCTCGTCGCGGCCATAGCCCAGCTCGTGTTCGAGGGTGAGGAGCACCTATGGATTACGAGAGCCTGTACAGAGAGTACCAATACATCGAGAAGGGTCTGAAGGACCAGATCAAGACCCTCGCAAAGCTACAAAAGTCCATCGCCAAGGGAATGGAGAGCGGAGAGCTCGCCAAGGCCCGTGGAGACCTGGGCCAGCTTGAGGCCATCACGACAACGACGGGTGAGAGCATCGACAGCCTCAAGGGGACACTGTTGGGCTTCGACAGCCGCACCTACATCGAGAGCGGGCTTTTTGCCTCACAGCTTTTGGAGCAGTGTGCAGAGGCGGGCATCGACGTCATCGGGGAGTTCCCGATCTATGAGATGTTCCCCTACCGGGTGAGGATCTCCATTGAGGAGGAGGCGGTCTACCTCGACCGCAAGAAGTACGCCCTGCTCAGGCCCAAGAGCCTGGTCGCCCTGATCAAGGGGAGCCAGGAGAAGCTCTACAAAGCCTCCTTCAATGCAGCCTCCTTTGCCAACGAGCTTGCCGCCGCCTATGACCAGGCGGAGCTTGCCAATCCCAAGAAGGCGGGTGGGGACGTCTATCTGGCAACCCTCTACAAGTACCTCGTGCCGATGGCACGATCGCGCAAGGAGTACGACCAACAGTCCTATGCCTTCGATATCGCCCGCCTCTTCGACAGCGAGGAGGTCGAGCTCAAGGGAGGGCGGCGCTACCAGTTCGGCCCGAGCCGCAACAACAACAAGGCATTGAGGATTCTCGATCGGGAGGGCCGGGAGCACTACCTGGCAACGATCAGGTTCTTCTAAAAGGAGGCAGAGATGGCAGAGTCCTACAGCCTGCAGGCCACGATCGCCCAACTGAGCAAGGGGGAGGTCCCCGATAGCGAGGAGCTGCTCAGCCAACTCTCGGTGGGCATCGGGTTTCTCACCGATTTCTGGCGTGAACAGTACCTCTCCCAGTTTATCAAGAACGGAGGGTCTGCCATCAAGTTCGTCACCGGCAGGGCGGGCAGCGGCAAGAGCCATACGCTCAAGCTCTTGCGCGCCGACGCCCGCAGCGAAGGGTACGTGACGGTCAACCTCTCTGCGCGCGATGTGTGGCTCCACGACTTTCGAGACTTCTACCTCGAGATCTTCGGGAAGGCGGATGTCATGGCCCTCCTTGCCGACTGCGCACGGGTCATCATCATCGATATGGGCTATGACCCTGACCAGATAGATGAAGGGTCCACCTTCCTCGACTACCTTGCCCAGAATGGTCATGCCGACGGGCTGACGAGGTGGGAGATCCGCAACCAGCTCAGAAAGCGCTTCCTCAACAACCGTCGCATGGACAACAACTTCTCCCTTGCCTGCAGCCTGCTCTGCGGCTCGATCCTCGGCCATCCGACCCTGGAGGAGGCCAACGAGGAGTTGCTCCTTGCGTGGCTCCATGGGGACAAACAGATCCGCATGACCCAGCTCAGGCCGCTGGGCCTCGCCCCGAGCAAGGTCACCAAGTACAATGCGCGCAACCTGCTGCGCTCCCTCTGTGAGCTCGTGGTGCAGGGCGGCCACAGCGGACTGCTGGTGACCGTCGACGACCTTGAGGTGCTGGCAGATACCTCGGGGATGAATGAGCGCCACTACACAAAGATGCGGCGTGAGGATACCTACGAATCGATTCGCCAGCTTATCGATGACATCGACACCTTCTCCAATGCCATGGTGGTCTTTGCATTCAACCGCTCCCTCCTTGACAACGAGAACAGGGGGTTGAAGTCCTACCAGGCGTTGTGGATGCGGATCCAGAACGAGGTCGTCAGTGACCGGATCAACACGTTCAGCGATATCATCGATCTGGACCGCCTCGCCTTCCAGGTCTACACCCCGGCCATGCTCATCGAGATGAGTGAGAAACTGGCCCAGGTGGTGGGACAGATCAACGTGCAGGCACAGGTCTTCGATGAGGAGACCGCTGCCAGGCTCATCGCCCAGGCGAGGACCGGGTCGGTGTCGCTGCCCAGATTGGTCAACCGGATGACCCTGGGCTTCATGGAGGAGGATGGTGATGAGCTATAACCACGAAGAGCGGCATATGATCGAGGCGTTGCGGTCGGGGATTCCCAGCCGGGCCATCGGGCGCCACTTCAGCGAGGCGAGGGGGGAGCTGCTCGACCAGATCGTCCATCGCCTCGACCAGGTGGCCAGCGAGGGGAAGAGTGACGGCATGATCATCACCGGCAAGTACGGGGAGGGGAAGACCCACCTGGTCAACACCGTCTACACCCTCGCCCATGCACGCAATATGGTGGTGTCGACCGTCTCCCTCTCCAAGGAGACCCCCTTTGACAAGCTCCACTTCGTCTACCCCAAGCTTGTGGCCGAGACCTACCTGCCGGGCAAGGCGCAGCCGGGGTTCATCACTGAACTTGATAACAAGCTCACCGAGCATGCCCCGCTGACTACCGAACTGCTGCTCTACACTGCACGCAAGCTCGAGACCGACAAGCTCTACTACCTGCTCAAGTGCTTCGTCAAGACCGAGGATCTTGAGGAGCGGTTCCAGTTCCAGACCGACCTGGAGGGGGACTTCATCTCCAACGTCCTCATCAAGCAGATCTACCGCCGCATCTACGAGGAGAAGGTCGTCTTCAACCAGAACTTCGCCAAGACACGGCATAGCTTCGACTACTATACCTTCCTCTCCCACCTCTTCAGGCGCCTCGGCTACAGTGGGTGGGTCATCCTCTTCGATGAGTCTGAGCTCATCGGCCGCCTCGGCAAGAAGGCACGCCTGAAGGCGTACCAGAACATGGCCCGCTTCCTCTTCCCGCCCAAGAGCCTTGAGGGTGTCTTCACCCTCTTTGCCTTCTCCGCCTCCTACAGCGAGGATGTCATCGAGGCGAAGGGGGAGTACCAGAACCTTGAGGAGGTCTTCCCCGATGATGAGCAGGCCAAGGCGGTGCTCGACGCCATTATCGAGGCTGAACAGCTCGCCCCCCTGACCCGTGAAGAGATCGAGGCGATCCTCTCCAAGATCATCGCCTTCCACGCCAAGGCGTACAACTGGGACCCTGCCGTCGACCAATCCCTGCTCCTGCAGAAGGTCGACAAGAGCGGTTATCTGCTGCGCAGCAAGATCCGCAGTATCATCGAGTACCTTGACCAGCTCTACCTCTATGGAAGTGAGACAGAGAGCACCGTCGCTGCCCTTGATGAGGGCTCCTATTGGGAGGTCCCGAGCTACGAGGAGCTCTTCAGCGAGGAGGGGTAGGGACTCGGTCCATGGCCCGGGCTCCTACACCCCAAGGCAGGCAATCGGTACGACATGCACCCCATCCTTACGGGTATATGCGTACCGCCCTGCCGTCAGCACCATGCAAAAGGCAGGCTTCTTCATTCGAGTCGTATCGATGTTTTGCTCCAATGCCAACAGGTGTGCCGCCCCTTCGTCAATGAGTGAGCCGCCAAGCTTTATTTCCACCAAGGCGTAGCTGCCATCACGGCGATGGATGATGGCATCGCACTCAAGGTTGTTCTTGTCACGGTAGTGGGCGAGGTTTCCATCCAACGCCTGAGCATACACCCGAAGGTCACGGATGCAGAGTGATTCAAAGAATAGGCCCATTGTCTCCAAATCGTTCAGCAGGTCATCGGGCGTGGCTCCGATAGCAGCCGTTGCGAGGCTGGGATCACAAAAATGATGGACATCGCTACTTCTCACTACAGTTCTTGATCGGAGCTTTGGGCTCCAGGCAGGAAGATCTTCAATGACAAAGAGTTGTTTAAGTGCAGAGATGTAGGAGTGTGTGGTATCATAGCTCAGTCTTTCGTTATCATTGCTTAAGATATCCTGATGGATGCGTGTAATCTTCGCATCGGTTGCGGTGTAACGGGCAAAACTTCTCAGCAGATTCCTCACACGCTCTGGATTTCTCTGAACTCCGTCATAGGATACCAGGTGAGATTCAACGATGGAGTCCACATAATCGACGGACTGCTGAAGAGCGATATGATGTGGAAGATCAACAGCCTTGGGCCATCCTCCACGACACATCAGAAATGCAATATCTGCAACAGAGAGTGCACTGACACCTTGAATGGGACCTTCAGCTTTAAATAAACCAGACAGGGAGATTTGGCCACTGGACTCGCCGCTCTCTTGCAATGTCATTGGTCGCATGGTGATACGTGCGATTCTTCCTGTGCCAGAGTGGGAGTATGCCATATTAGCCAAAGGGGTTGTTGAGCCAGTGAGGATGAACTGTCCAAACGCATCCCTCATATCCACTTCATGACGAACTGCGTCCCATAGCTCCGGTACTAATTGCCACTCATCAAGGAGGCGAGGTACGTCGCCTTGCAGGAGTGAGGAGATGTGTAACTCAGCTGCCAGCCGAGCTTGCTTTCCTTCTTGAGGGTCTTGTAAATACAACACACTCCGTGCGATTTGTAAGGCTGTAGTGGTTTTGCCACACCATTTGGGTCCTTGGATCAAAATGGCGCCTTTGGCTTCTAACTTCTGAGACAATAGCGTATCAGCAATTCGCGGTCGATATTCTTTCATATGTGTCTTCTTGCTTGTATTGTAACGAACTACCATAGCGCTGTCAATCAATTCGGCAGAATGGCGCATAATCGTTCGGCAGAATGGCGCATAATCGTTCGGCAGAATGGCGCATAATCGTTCGGCAGA
>CALFMX010000305.1 GCA_937902565.1 uncultured Spirochaetales bacterium | reverse complement strand
CTTGACGCCGAGCGAACCAGTGTGGATGCAATCACCGGCACATGGAGGGTTCGAGGAGGCTTCAGAGGGTACTCTAGTGTCGTATAATCGATCGCCCCAGATTATGGAGCAGCACAAAGGGGATGATCAGGATCGAACCCACACTCATCCCGATCTCATAGAAGATGTTTGAGTTGGTGTAACGCACACCCTTGAAGCGTGACTGGATTGCACTATAGGGGAGACCGATGACGTTGCCCGCCATCATCCCCCGGATGGCGGCGAGGATGACGGTTGCCGCCTCCTCACCATACTCTGCAACAAGACGTTCGTACTCTTCTGGGTCGACCTTGCCCTGCACATCGGCGTAGTGCTGGGCAAAGAGGATCGCCTTCGCCTCGCCCGGGGTGACGAAGGTATCGCTTCCGGAAAAGAAGGCGGAGACCTCCTCCTCAGAGAAGCCGCTCTCCAGGGCCATCTTCGCGTGGGCGTAGCTACAGAGGGAGCACCCGTTGACCTCGGTGACGGCAAGCATCAGGCGCTCGATGAAGGCCTCATCGAAGCTCTGGTCCTTTTTTACCCGCTTGAGGATCTTGATCGAAGGGATTGCCTCAAGCAATACACGGTACACCTCACAGAGGGTATAGCGGTGGCGATAACGGTCGGTCTTGATAATCATGACCCCAGTATGCCACAGAAGAGGATGAGGGTATATCCTGTGCTAGAGACCGTTGCCTCTCCTTTCTCAGGAGTGTGCCACACCGATGACCAGTTCACTGTGGTGGGTATCCCCCGCCTCCAGGTGGACCTGGGATCGATCGTTGTTGACGTGCTCGACGCAGAGGAAGTCCTGCCAGGCGTCGAGGATCTCTTTATTCGCTCGTGCCGCCTCCTCTCCAGGGTTCCAGATCAGGATGTTGGCCCATCCCGTCTGCTCCATGGCAACGGAGCGGGCCATCAGGGGATCGTGGAGGAGTACCCTCGTGCCAGCATCACAGTAGAGGTGTTGGTACGCCCCCTCGACCGTGACACGCCCCTTCTGGACAAACGGGATGTTGGTCAGCCGGTCGACTCCCTTGGTGCCATCGAGGCCATCGACCGAGGTCCCCTTCAGCGCCCCGACTGCGTAATAGGTGTGCAGTGCGGCGGAGAAATCAAAGGCGTGCCCACCGGTGTTGGTCACCTCCAAGCTGATTTTCATCTGGGAGCCCACGTTGACGGAGAGGGCGAGGGAGAAGCGGTGGTCCCACATGCTCCGTGTCTCCTTGGTATCACTGAGCACCAAGGTGACCGTCGTAGAGCCATCCACCTCATTGCATTGGCTCTCAAGACGCCAGATCATGGTCCGTACAAAGCCATGGAGGGGAAGGGCGCTGTCATCAGGGTGCTGACCGAACCACGGAAAGCAGATCGGGATTCCCCCTCTCATCGGCCTCCCCTCCTCAAATACACTGTGGGGGCTCATGAAGAGGAGCTCGGCCTCCCCTCGCTTCTTGTAGGAGGCGATGTGCGCACCATGAAGGTAGATGGTAGCCTCTCCCAGTCGATTATAGATTCTCAGTAGTTCCAGACCACCCGATCCCCGATCAAACCACACCGTCTGAATATCCTGCCCATTGTGCTCTTCTTGCATGCCTGACTCCTCCCGGTATCATCAATCTTTGGGGGTGTCGATGTCAATCGAGGGCAGGCAATAGAACTCTTTTAGTTTGTCTTGTATACACGATGGAGCGGGAGGCCTCACCCCCTGGGGCAATCGACGGCAACGGGCCGGAGGTGGTGATCTCCAGGGATCCCGTCTATCGTTCACCCGGTGGTATCATCCACCGTACGACTATCGATTGCCTCTTGGGGGGCTACTACCGACTATGGCGGCCCTTGAGCACCTCGATGACATCAGCAAGTTGGACGTTCTTCTGTGTCAGGAGGACGAGGAAGTGGTACATCAGGTCCGCAGCCTCGCCGAGGAAGAGGTCGGTGTTGTCATCCTTGCTCTCGATGATCAGCTCAACGGCCTCCTCGCCTACCTTCTGTGCAATCTTGTTGATGCCCCGGCTGAAGAGGTGGTTGGTGTAGGACCCCTCCTGGGGGAAGTCCCGCCGGTCGCTGATCACCTGCTCGAGGTAGTGGAGGAACTCGCTGTTGCTCAGCTCCTCGGGATCATTCTTCTCATCAAAACAGGTATCGCTGCCGGTATGGCAGACCGGACCGGTGGGGATCGCCTTGATCAGGAGCGTATCGTGGTCGCAATCCTCGAGGATCTCCCTGACCTGGAGGTAGTTGCCGCTCGTCTCCCCCTTGGTCCACAGTTTCCCCTTGGAGCGGGAGAAGAAGGTTACCAGTAAGCGGTCACGTGTTATCTTGAGGGCCTCTTCATTCATATAGCCGACCATCAACACGCGTCGGGTTGTTGCATCCTGTATAACGGCGGGGATCAATCCACCCTGTTTTTCAAAATCAAGGCTCATGGTACGCTTCTCCTTCCATCTGCATACGCATAGGTATACCACATTGTTGGAGAAAAATCTTCAACTTTGGTATCTCCACGTCATGGAAATGGAAAATGGACGCCCCAAGGGCGGCACTGACCCCCGTTTTGGTGAAAACATCGACAAAATGGGCCATCGTACCCGCCCCGCCGCTGGCGATGACGGGAATGGAAAGGACGCTGCATACCGCCTGGTAGAGCTCGATGTCATAGCCACCCTTCGCCCCATCACAGTCCATGCTCGTCAACAGGATCTCCCCGGCCCCCCTCCGCTGTGCCTCCTCGGCCCACGCAAGCGCATCGAGGGCAGTCTCCTCCCTCCCCCCGCGTGTCACCACCTTCCATCGTCCTTCAGCCTCTCTTCTTACATCGATGGCACAGACAATTCGCTCACTGCCGAAGGTGCGGGCAAGGTCATCGATCAGGGAGGGGGTGAGCACCGCCTGGCTGGAGATGGAGACTTTGGTAGCCCCGCTATCAAAGAGGCGCTGAGCCTCTGCAACACACTTGATCCCCCCGCCGACGGTGATCGGGAGGCTCACCACAGAGCGTATCCGCGTCACCAGCTCGGCAAAGGTCTTCCGCCCTTCTACGGTCGCGGTGATATCGAGCATCGCCAGCTCATCGGCGCCGCTCTCCTGGTAGTACTGGCCCAGGGCCAGCGGATCGCCCGCCTCCTTGAGGTTGACGAAGTTCACCCCCTTGACCACCGATCCATCCTTGATATCGAGGCAGGCAATGATTCGCTTCTCATCCATAGAGCTGCTCCTGAAGGGTTCCCAGGTCGGCGAGGGTAAAGCGGTTCTCATAGAGCGCCTTGCCAATGATGGCCCCTGACAGGCCCATCGCACCAAGTTTTGTCAGGTCATCGAGGGAAGAGACCCCGCCGCTAGCCACCAGGCGCATAGCGGGCCTTCCCTCCATCAAGCGGCGATAGAGGTTGAAGCTCGGGCCGGTGAGCATCCCATCGCAGTTGATGTCCGTTGCCGTGATGTTGACCAAGCCCTTGGCAAGGTAGTGGTCGACAAAGGATTCGATGGTCAGTTCGCTCTCCTCAAGCCAGCCCCCGCTCTTGACCACCCCATCCTGGCTGTCGGCTGCGAGGATCAGGGCGGAGGGGCCATAGTGGGCGATCCACTCCTCTACGAGGTCTGGCTCCTTGACGGCGACCGAGCCGAGGTTGGCCATCACCGCCCCGGCAGAGAAGACTGAGGAGAGGTCAGCTGATGTACGGATCCCTCCACCCACATCGACAGAGAGCGTCGTCTCTCTGGCGATCCTCTCGAGGATTGCCAGGTTGATTGGCCTGCCTGCCTTCGCCCCGTCGAGGTCGACGAGATGGAGGCGCTTCAGCCCCACCCCCTCGACCGCCTTGGCCACCTCGACCGGGTCGAGCGAGTACGCCTGGACCGTCTCATAGGCACCCTTGGAGAGGCGCACCAGGCGGCCGGCGATGAGGTCGATGGCAACGATGAGATCCATCAGAGCACCCCCTTGGTCGATGGGAGCTCCATCGAGTAGGGGTTGCGATGCACCGCACCCTTGATAGCGCGGGCGAACGCCTTGAAGAGCGCCTCGCACTGGTGGTGGACGTTGCCATCGCTTACCTTCAAGGCGACGTTGGCCCGTGCCCCGTCGCTGAAGGACTTGAAGAAGTGCTCCACCATCTCGGTGGGGAAGGAACCGACATACTCGCGAGCGAACGCCACCCGCCACTGCAGGTAGGGCCTGCCACCGAAGTCCAGGGCCACTTCACCGAGCACCTCATCCATCGTCAGGATCTCAAAGCCGTAGCGGTTTATACCCCGCTTATCCACCAATGCCTGGGCAAACGCCTCACCGAGGACGATGCCCACATCCTCGACGAGGTGGTGCTCATCGACCAAAAGGTCCCCTACCGCCTCAACGGTGAGGTCACAGCCGCTATGGCGCCTCACCTGGTCGAGCATGTGGTCGAAGAAGGGGAGACCGGTATCGATGGTCCCCAATCCTCCGCCATCGAGGTTGAGGGAGAGGGTGATTGCCGTCTCCTTCGTCTTGCGTTCAATGGTTGTTGTACGAGGGGCAAGATGCTCATCATCGAGCAAGAATGAGGCGATCTGGGCCCAGTTGTCAGAGACGAGGATGCAGGTGGAAGCAAGCTCGTCGCCGAGCTCGCTGGCCCTCTTCTTCGGTGCATACCACACCGCCTTGCACCCGAGGTTGCGGGCAAGCTTGACATCGGTGAGGCGGTCCCCGATGACCACCGAGTTGGCCAGGTCATAGGCGTCGGTGAAGTACTCGCCCAGCATCCCGATCCCCGGCTTGCGACCGGGGCAGTTGTCGGAGGGGAGGGAGTAGTCGACATGGATGGCATCGAAGACGATGCCTTCACCGGCCAGCGTCTCAAGGATCCTGTTCTGCGGGCCCTCGAACTCCTCCTTGGGGAAGGAGGGGGTACCCACCCCGTCCTGGTTGCTGACCATGGCCAGGTAGAAGAGCCCGCTTTGGGCAATGCTGGACAGGGCACCAAAGACACCGGGAAGATACTTGATCTTCTCGAAGGTATCGACCTGATCCTCCTCGACGATGATGCCGTCACGATCGAGAAACAGTACTCGCTTAGCCACGTTCATACTCCTTCAAGGCGGCCAGAAGCCGCTCATTCTCACGCTTGCTGCCAACCGTCAGGCGGAGGCACCCCTGGCAGTGGCGCTGGGTCGAGCGATCACGTACGATGATAAGCCGATCGGCGAGAAATCGGTAGACCGCACGCGGATCGGCAAAGCGCACCAACAGGAAGTTCGCATCGCTGGGAAAGACACGCTCTACACACGAGAGGGCACCCAACGCCTCCCCCATCCGCTCCCGCTCCTCGATGATCGCCTTCAAGCCCGAACGCACCTCATCGGCCTTCGAGAGCACCTCGAGGGCGAGCGTCTGGGAGGGCCCCCCCAGATTGTAGGGGTACTTGACCTGGGCGATCAAGGAGACGATGGCCTCGCTGGAGAGGGCGATGCCCACCCGGGCGCTGGCAAGGCCCCAGCACTTGGAGAGGGTGCGCAGCACCACCACATTCTCATGCGTGGCAACCAGGGAGGCGGCACTCCCCTGTGTGCTGAAGTCCTGGTACGCCTCATCGACGACCACGATGCCATCGAAGAGGGTACAGATGGCCTCGATGGTAGAGAGATCAAACGCATTGGCTGTGGGGTTGTTCGGCGAGCAGATGAAGAGGAGCTTCAGCCGCCCTGTTCCGCTACGCCCTGCCCGTTCATTCTCCAGGTACTGTGACAGGAGGGGCATGTCGATCTGGAACTCGGGGGTAAGGTCGATCGAACGCACCGCCACATCGTTGATATCGGCAAAGACCCGGTACGCCCCGTAGGTGGGGTTCATCACCAGGATGCTATCCTCCCTCGGCTCGCAGAAGATCCTGATGAGGTTGTCGATGAGCTCGTCACTGCCACTGCCGATGACGGTCTGGGAGGCAGGAAGGCCCAGCACCTCCTCGATGCGCGCCCTCAGCGCAGTGGCCTGGGGGTCAGGGTAGCGGTTGGCTCCCCGGTAGGAGACGAAGCCCTGCCAGTTCTCGTTGGCATCGAGGAAGACCTCCGCCTCACCGGTAAACTCATTGCGCGCACTTGAGTAGGGCGTCAGGTTTGCAATATTGGTCCGTACCAACTCTCTCATCATCTCTCCTCCAATCTCACATCAACCGCGAGGCGGTGGGCGCCCAGGCCCTCCACATCGGCCATGGCAACCACCGTCGGTGCCAGATCCACCAATGCATCCTTGTTCAATCTCTGAACAGTAATCTTCTTCACAAAGGAATCGACCGAGAGGCCGCTGTAGCTGCGTGCCCAGCCTGCGGTGGGCAGGGTATGGTTGGTGCCGCTTGCATAATCGCCGCTGCTCTCGGGCGACCAGGGCCCCAAGAAGACCGACCCGGCATTGTGCACGCGGGAGAGGAGGGACTCGTCCTCCTCACCGCTTGCAAGCGAGATAATGAGGTGCTCAGGGGCATAGGCGTTGATGAGATCGGCCATCTCTTCCGTACTCGGAATGACAAAGGCGCGGCTGTTGGCAAGACTCGCCTCAATCTCTCCGCTGCGTTCAAGGCGCGTTGCCAACATCCCGATCGCCTCTTCGACCCGGTCGATGAAGGCGAAGCCCTCCTTCTTCCCTGCCCGGACGGCCAACATCGCCTGGCTATCCCTGCCATGCTCGGCTTGGCTGAGGAGGTCGGCTGCAACAAAGAGAGGGTCGGACGCGGGGATGACGGCGACCATCACCTCACTGGGCCCTGCCGGCAGGTCGATGGCGCAGACCGTGCTGCCCACCTGGCTCTTCGCCTCGGTGACCCAGCTGTTGCCCGGTCCATAGATCTTGTCCACCGCACCGATCGTCTCGGTGCCGTAGGCCATCGCCCCGATCGCCTGGGCCCCGCCGACCTTGTAGATCTCATCGACCCCGACCTCGTTCGCGGCCCAGAGGATTGCAGGGTCGACCCTCCCATCTTTGCCCGGAGGAGTACAGAGGGCGATGGAGTGGCACCCCGCCACGCGGGCCGGAATGGCGAGCATCAGGACGGTGGAGACGAGGGGGGCCGTCCCACCGGGGACATAGAGGCCGACCCGCTCGATGGGGACCACCTTCCGCCAGAGCTCGATGCCATTCCTCTCCACCTGTTCACCTATCGGCAGCTGGGCGCGGTGGAAGGTCTCGATGTTCTGCTGTGCGGTCAGAAGGGCTTGCTTGAGAGACGCATCCACCAGGGCGGAGGCTTCTTCGATCTCGCTATCCGTTACCCTGAGGCTCGAGAGCTCGACCCCGTCAAAGCGCCTGCTGTACTCCAGCAGGGCCTTATCACCGCGCTCCTTCACCCCCTCGAGGATCGCCTGGACCGCTTCGCGGTTGGCACTCGTCCTCCCGATCCCCCGCTTGAGGAGAGTGGGGTACTCGCCCCTCTCCGGTCTCCAATATCGCTTGATGTACTCCATCTCTCACCTACTCGGTCATCTTCTCGATCGGGGTGACGAGGATGCCCTGGGCCCCGAGCTCCTTGAGTTGCTCAAAGACATCCCAGAAGCGATCCTCGCCCACCACGCTTTGTACACTCACCCACCCCTCGCTGAGCAGGGGGGTGACCGTGGGGCTCTTCAAGCCCCCGATAAGGGCACTGACCTGCTGGACGTGCTCAACGGGGAGGTTGAACATGATGTACTTGTAGGAGGTCGCCTTCATCACGGCATCGATGCGCAGGAGGAGGCGCTCAAGGATCGCCTCCTTGGCAGTGCTGCCCATCTCAGGGCGGCCGATCATCACGGCGGTGGAGGTGTAGATTGTCTCAACCTCGCGCAGCCCGTTCATCGCCAGCGTCGCCCCGGTGGAGACGAGGTCACAGATGGCATCGGCGATGCCGACTGCCGGTGTCAGCTCCACCGAGCCCGAGACCTCGACAAAGGAGGCAGAGACCGTGTTCTCCTCCAGAATCCCCTTGAGGATGTTGGGGTAGCTGGTGGCGATGCGTGCCCCCTCCAGGCTCTTGAGGCCGCTATAGGGGAAGTCATGAGGGACGGCGATGGAGAGGCGGCACTTGGAGAAGCCAAGGTCACGCAGCACCACCAGGGGGAGGCCCTGTTCATCCATCTCGTTGCGCCCAACGATGCCGATGTCCGCCACCCCATCCCTGATGTAGGCAGGGATGTCGTCGTCTCGCATGTAGAGGAACTCAAGCGGGAAGTTGGTAGCCCGCTCCTTGAGCACCCGCTCGTCGCTGCCGAACTTGATGCCACACTGGCTGATGATGGCCAGGCTCTTCTCGGAGAGCCTCCCCTTCTTCTGGATCGCAATTCTCAGAATCTCACTCATCTTCATCCCCCTACAAACAAAAAGCCTCCGCGACGAGCGGAGGTCTGTATATGATCAGCATCCACCGGTCACGGCTGTAGAACATTGTGGTGGTGGTGCTTTGCGGTATAGGTCGTCTTGATCATGGGACCACAGTAGCCGTAGAGGAGGTCGATTGTCAAGACCTGATGAATTTATATGCAATTGATATGCAACACGACCGAGAGGCGGTCGATGATCCCCTCTTCAAAGAGGTATCCATCTGTGGCCCACGATCGCCTGACGGGTACAGCAACCCCTCACTGACAAGCGGCTGGAGGTCTCGAGCAGCTGCCGTATTGCCCCCAGTACCATTACTATGAGGGGGTAGGTACATCTGTAGAGAGAGGCGAGCCGATCGGCTCGCCTCCTTGCAATTGGTCCTCTGTATCCCCTATTCCCTGAGGAGGTCCAGATCGATCTCACAGGCAATGGTCGGCATCACAGAGCCCCAGTTCTCAAGGACCTGGGGGTGGATTTCGCCGAAGACACCGACCTCCCGCTCGCCCACCATGATACGGGCACAGCGCCCCTCGATGAAGCGCAGGTCCCCTTCCAGGGCGGCGAGGCTGTACTCGATGTTGAGGAAGTACGAGAGGGTGGCGATGATCGAGGTCACATCATTGAAGCCCATGAGGCGGTCACTGGCCAAGAAGCCCAAGGCGTTGCGCGTCACCGTCCCGCTGAGGTCACGATCATCTCGGTAGGCGATCTTGCCGACCTCGAAGATCTTGTGCGGATAGGGGGAGTGGGCGCTCATCATCTCGCTCTCGAGGAGCGAGGGGATGATCGAGGGGCGTACCACCTCGTAGTTCTCGCTCATCGGATTGGAGATGATGATGCACTTCTGTTCGGGATAGCGCATGTTGTCGATGTACTCACGCCGGCTTCCGAGGTAGTTGTACATCATCTCCTGAAAGCCCAGGCCGACCATCAGGTCCTTGATCTTGCGCGCAAACTCCTCGGCCTTTGACAGCCGTCCGACGGTGAAGTCACGGGGCATCTCCGGCTCGAAGTTGCCCAGGCCGTGGCCGATCATCACATCCTCGATCAGATCGACGGCGTGGAGGAAGTCATTGCGCCACTCGGGCACGGTTGCCCAGATCGTGTCGTCATCACAGATGGCGTAGATTCCCATCCGCCTCAGCGCCGCGACCACACTCTCTCCATCGAGCGCTTCGCCCAGCGTCTTGTGGACCTGGTCAAGCGGGGCGCTGATGGGCTCCTGGAAGTAGTAGGGAACGGTGATCTCTCTGCCGAACTCCGTCTCCTCGTCGAAGATGACCTTCACCGGCAGGATCTCCCACCCCATGTCGGCCATGTCGCACGCCATGATGGCGGCGGCGAGGAGGAGGTCCTTGAGATCCATGCCGCTGAACTCCAAGAAGAGGTTCTCATCACCGACCTCGACGGCCCCGATACGGTCGCTGTTGATGACCGGCGGGAAGGAGAGCACGCCCCCCTTGTCGTCACAGAGGAAGGGGAAGAGGGGGCTGTCGGCGACGATGTGGCCATACTCCCTCCCCTTGGGGTGTTCGGTGAGGATCTCGCGGAGGGAGATTTCACGGTCCAGGCCCAGGGGGACGAAGGAGGTCTTGTCGGGATCGACACCCCGGTAGTGGACCGGGTAGGTGATCAGGTCACTGCGATAGAGCCCGATGGCGATGGTGCGCCGCTTGCGCCCGAAGTTGTGGCAGAGCTTCTCCTGGCTCTGGATCAGCGCCTCAAGCTCGTCCTCGCTGACCTTATGTCCCCGGGTGGCGAAGCCGACCGAGTAGGGACGGACATCCTTGGCCGATTGTTCGACATGAAGGGTTCGTCCCCCACTCTCGAACTCCTCCTCCCGTGTGGAGAAGAAGTCGTAGAGCGGCGCCTCAAGGCCCCAGTAGCTCTTGAGCTGCCGGACCACGCCGGCTGAGGACCAGAGGTCGGGGCGGTTGGTGTCGTTGAGCTCGATCTTCAGGATCCCATCCTCGTGGCCATCGAGCTCGGCCTTTGCGACCGGGAGGATCTGTTCCAGCTCATCATCGGTCATGGTGCGGCCCAAGAGGCCGAAGAACAGGGTATCGGTGGTATCAATCTTTGGCATTAGTTCTCCCTCCTGGTCCGTACCGCCTCGATATTGGCGCTGAAGAGGTCACGCAGGTCGCTGAGCCCGAGGTGCATCAACGCCATCCGGTCGATGCCCAACCCCCATGCGAGGACCGGCACATCGACGCCCAGGGCCTTGGTGACCTCGGGGCGGAAGATCCCGCTACCCCCAAGCTCCATCCACCCGAGGATCGGGTGCTTGATATGCACTTCGATGGAGGGTTCGGTGAAGGGGAAGTAGCCGGGCACGTACTTGACATCCTCGGCCCCTGCAATCTCCTCGGCAAACATCTTGAGCAGTCCGAGCAGGGTCTTGAGGTTCACATCCTCCCCGAGGACGATGCCCTCGGTCTGGTAGAAGTCGGCACCGTGGGTCGCGTCGACCTGGTCGTAGCGGAAGCACCGCACCACCCCGAAGTACTTGCCGGGTATCTTGGCGTTGGTCAGCTGCTTGGCCGAGAGGACCGTCCCCTGGCTGCGCAGGACCTGGCGGAGGGTGAACTCGTGGTCGAAGGTGTAGCGCCAGCCGCGGCTGCCGGTCTTCCACCCATCCTCGTGGGTTTGGGCGACCTGGCTGAGCCACGGCTCCTCGATGGAGGCGCGATGGCGCGGCTCCTTGACGTAGTAGACATCGTGAATATCGCGTGCACTGTGGAACTGCGGCATGAAGAGGGCATCGCCGTTCCAGAACTCACTCTCCACCAAGGGACCATCGAACTCCTCAAAGCCGAGGGCGGTGAGCTTGTCCTTCACCCACGCCAGGTAGTTTGCATAGGGGTTGCGCCGCCCGGGGATGATACGGGCCGTCGGTGCTCCCAGGCCATAGGGGCGGAATGTCGCATCGCGCCAGGAGCCATCCTTCATCATCTCGACGGTGAGCTGGCCGACCTCATCACCCCTGATATTGGCGGCCAGGAGCGCCTCTTTGGCCCTCCCCCCCGCTTCGGTGAGGGCCCAGATGACATCCTCCCGCTCGATGGTCTTGAAGGGGCTGTTGGCGGTGCCGCGCTTCTTGGAGATCTTGGCCATGGCCGCCTTCTCCCCGTCACTGAGCGAACTTTCGAGGAGTGCTCCCCCGACCCCCCGGTCAAGGAGTGTCTTGACCAGGGCAAACTCGCCCCCAAGCGCGTCGGCGATCGCCTCGGCGTTGTTGTCACTGTTCATGCGGACCGCACCAGCTTTGGAGAGCTGGCCGAAGGCCGATCCGATCTCACTGCGCTCCAGGGCCAACGCATCGCTCAAGGCGGGCAGGCTCTTGGGGCCCTCTGCCTTGAGCAGGCTAAAGATACGATGTGCCGGGCTCCCGTTCTGCTGTTGCTCCCGTCCGAGCTCGGTGAGCTCAAAGAGGGTACGGGTCTGTCGGCTCTTTTCAGAGAGATAGCCCTTTGCATGCAGCCAGCTGAAGGCCTGGTTGCACTGCCCGAGGATGTATCCCAGTTCAGCCATGATGCGCTCGACGGTGATATCCTCGCCGAGTGCAACGTGCCTGAGCAGGCGTACTTCCAATGGATGCAGGTTCTTGACATCAATATCCATGCTGTTCTTACTCCTGGTGCACGGTGGTGCGAATAGAGCCATTCTACCGTCTTGGGATAAAAAAGGAAAGGCGTCTAATGGCCGAAGAGGGAACGGGCGGCAGCCACCACCCCATCGACTGAGGGCACGACCATACGCTCCAGCTCGAGGGAGAAGGGAATCGGGCTCTCGACCCCCCCAAGCCGCTTCGGCGGGGCTTTGAGGAGGTGGAAACAGTCGCTGTCGTCGGTGACGGCGGCGATCACCTCGGCGGCGAAGCCACCGTAGACGGGACTGTCGTGGACGACGAGGAGGCGACCGGTCTTCTTCACCGACTGGACCACCGTACGGGTGTCCATCGGCTTGAGGGTCGCCAGGTCGATGACCTCGGCCTCGATCTCATCCTGCAACGCCAGGCGGGCAGCAGCCTCCAGGGCAATGGTCACCGAGCGGCTGTAGCTGACGATGGTGAGGTGGACTCCCCGCTTCTTGACGATCGCCCGGCCGAGGGGGAGGAGGTAGTGCTCATCCCCGACCGGCCCGATGTTGTTGTAGAGCCCCTTGTGCTCGAAGTAGAGCACTGGATTATTGGACCGTATGGCGCTCTTGAGCAGCGCCTTCGCATCCCCGGGGCAGGAGGGGGCGACAATGATGAGTCCGGGGACATTGGCGAACATCGACTCGAGGGACTGGGTGTGCTGCGATCCATGGCCGGTGCCGCTGCCGATCGGGGCGCGCAGGACCATCGGGCAGGAGAGCTGGCCGGCACTCATGTAGTGGATCTTCGCCGCGTGGTTGATGATCGAATCGCTGGCAAGGGTGGAAAAATCGCCGTACATCAACTCCACGACCGGCCTGAGGCCGAGCATGGCCGACCCCACGGCAAGGCTGGTGAAGCCCTCCTCGCTGACCGGCGTCTCATGCATCTGCGCCCCAAAGCGGCTGAAGAGGTCTCCGGTGACCTTGAAGCAGCCACCGTAGAGGCCGATGTCCTCGCCTATGAGGTGGACACGCCCGTCACGGGCCATCTCCTCGCCGAGGGCCTCGCGGATTGCATCGCGATAGCTCATGCGCTGTGTCTTGTGGACCACCTGGTACTGCTCGTCATCCTCGGGTGCAAGGACGAAGGCGAGGGCCTCCTCCATGGAGAGGCGGTCATCCTTCAGCTTGATGGCTTCCTCGGCGCTCTTTTCGACCGCCTTCTTGGCCTCCGTTATGATGGAGGAGACCTCCTGTTCACTGAAGAGGCCGCTCTGGATGAGGCGTGAGGAGAAACGGATGATGGGGTCTCGGGTGTGCCAGAGCGCCTCCTCCTCCCGGCTGCGGTAGAGACAGGGGTCGTTCTTCGAGTGGCCGCAGAGGCGATAGGTCTTCACCTCCAAAAAGTAGGGACGACCGGTGGTACGGATGGAGTGGACCGCGGTCTGCACTGCATCGTAGACCGCCTCAAGGTCATTGCCATCGACGGTGTTGTACTCGATGTTGTAGCCGCTGCTGCGAGCGGCGATATCGGAGGTGGCCACCACCCTCGAGGTCGCGGCGCTCATGCCGTAGCTGTTGTTCTCACAGAAGAAGAGGACGGGCAGGTCCCACACCGAAGCGAGGTTCATCGACTCGTGGACAACACCCCGGCTTGTCGCCCCATCACCGAAGATCGCGACACTTATGGCGCTGCTCTCCTGCATCTTCAGGGCGAAGGCGAGGCCGGTGGCAAGACCGACGCCGCTGCCGACCACCGCCGATGAGCCGGGGTTCCACGTCTGCACGTCGCTCATGTGCATCGAACCGCCCAGTCCCTTCGAGAGGCCGTCACGGGAGCCGAACATCTCGCTGAACATCTTCCGCTCGCTTGACCCGCGGGCGAGGGTATGGCCGTGACAGCGGTGGGTGGGGACGATCCAGTCCCCTTCGCGCAGGGCAAGGGCGAGGCCTACCTGGCTCGCCTCCTGACCGATGGCCAGGTGGGTGGTCCCATGCATCTCCTTGCGTTTGAAAAACCCATCGACACACTCTTCAAAATGGCGCGATCGCACCATTGTCGATAGCGCTCGTTGCGCCGTCTCTCTGGAAAGGTCCATTGATGCTCCTCGACAGGATGTGGAGTCCCGTCTCTAAAAGCCATGATCAGCCTTGCTACTCTCCATCCTATTGGTTGGCCAGGATGCTGTCAACAAATCCAATGATCAT
Organism: uncultured Spirochaetales bacterium; assembly: GCA_937902565.1. GTDB lineage: Bacteria > Spirochaetota > Spirochaetia > Sphaerochaetales > Sphaerochaetaceae > Sphaerochaeta. Next base: position 956 of record CALFMX010000305.1, on the reverse strand, counting down.
TGTATGGTAGTCACCATTTTGGTAGTTATTCTCGATCTCGGGGAGGACAAAGCAGCTCTTGGGAAGCGGCTGGACCGCCGCCTTCGTACAGGAGAAGACCAGGGCCGCCTGCTTGAAGGTCACCCGCTCCACCCCATCGGGGCCGGGGATATAGGCGATCTTCAGCCCGGTCTCCTTGATCTTGTCCCAGTCCCGGCCACTGTGCTTGCCGCACCAGGTGAGGATGTGCTTGAAATCCGGGGGGAGGAAGGAGATGGTGAAGCCCTCGCTTGACTTGAGGTATTCGTGGGTGAGGCGGCTGGAGCGCACGTAGAGGGTGACGGTATTGCGCCCCCAGAGGTGGCCCATGGCACCCCACGTGGCGGTCATGGTATTGAAGCCATCGGGGCCGCCGGCGGTTATGAGAAATCCATCGCTGCTGGTGGCGGTGAAGGGGTTTATCACAAGTTGTTCGACAGGAACATCTACATACATACATGGCCTCCTGGTGTCATTTGAAGTGTACCGACCACCAGCGGAAACGGTCAAGGCCATGGGTGCGCATACGAGGGCAACGTTGACAGACCGGTGGTTTTCGGATACTTCTTCTTTGTAAGACCGAATTATTCCAAGGAGGTCCCATGAGCGACATCACCCTTACAGACGACCTGATCCGAGTACTCATCGATGAAGAGACCATCCAGGCCCGTGTCGTAGAATTAGCCCAACAGATCAACCGCGACTATGCCCACCTGGATAGCACCCTCATCCTCGTCGGCGTACTCAAGGGCTCATTCATCTTCCTCGCCGACCTGGTACGCCACCTCGAAGTCGACCACGTGGTCGATTTCATCGCCCTCTCCTCCTATGACGGGGGCCAAAGCGGCAACGTCCGCCTCCTGATGGATACCCGCGAGAACATGGAGGACAAGCATGTGCTCATCGTCGAGGACATCCTCGACAGCGGCAACACCCTC
>CALFMX010000304.1 GCA_937902565.1 uncultured Spirochaetales bacterium | reverse complement strand
TGACCCTCGACCCGATCCCGACAAAGAACGCATAGAACGCCTGCCCGGAAGCCTTGAGCTCACGGGGCACCCCCTGGTTGATGTACATGGCCATGCAGAACATGAAGACGATCGAGTTCATCCCATGGAGCAGCTGCACGAAGAACTGCAGACCTGGCACGACCACCAATGCGGTGAGGATCCAGCGCACGGCCCCGACAAAACAGGCAGCCAGCAACAGGGTCCGGGTCCCGAAACGCTTGACCAAGGAGTCGGAGAAGATCAGGAACGGGATCTCGGCAAACGCGGAAAAGGAGGTGATGATCCCCAGAAGAGCGAGGCTTCCGCCAAGGTCATTGATGAAATAGAGCGAGAAGAAGGAGTGGAAGAACCCCGATGTCGATTGGAACAGCAGCCCGATGGCGGTCAACATCACGAGCTCCTTCTGTTTGAAGAGGGTGAGGAAACTCACCTTGGAGTCCCTGGTGTAGTGCCCCTTGACGGTGGGCAGTACGGCCAGGAGCGCCATGGCCATGACGGTGGGGACGGCAAACACCCAGAAGACATGGGTCAGCTTCCGCGTAGCGACAGATCCCACAATGATCGCCATCACCGCATAGCCGAGGGTCCCGCTCATCCGCACGGGGCCATACTTGCCGTCGATGGAGTCGAGGTACTCCAACGCAATGGCATCCGTTATCCCGTGCGTGGAGCTGCGAAAGATATTGTAGAGGATGATGACGGCCAGGAGAATCCCAAACGCTGAGGTCGGGACCGAGGGGATGAGGAAGAAGAAGAGCGTCGCTCCCCCGAGCATGGCGATGAGCACGACGTTCTTCGACCTCGAGGCATCCGTCACCATGCCCCACATCGGTTGGGTAGCCATGGCCACCATGGGGGCGATGGCCAGGATCGCCCCGATCGACGCCTCGGTCAAACCGATGGACCGCAGGTAGAGCGGCAGATACGTCCCCCCTGGCACATCACCCATATAGATCAGAAAATAAAGGACGATGAAGAGAGTATAATTCCGTTTTGTTTCTCTTTTTGTAGCACTCATATTTCTCGCACACTCCACAGAAGCTCATCTAACTGCCCGTTGACCGTTTGCCACTCCAAGATACCGGCAGAACATATGTTCTGCCGATATCGATGATCTCTACGATGATTGAGGGGCTGCCCAATCAATTATTCGCTGCATACCACGCCTGGACTGCGTCTATGACCTCCTTGCCGCCGATCTTGAGGTATTCGGCAACAAAGGTGTCGAAGTAATCCAGAGGCCTTGCGCCGGTGATGATCTGGATGTACGCCTGCTCCCTCAGGGTCTGCAGCTGGGCATTGTACCGGTTCATCGCTTCAAGGGAGAGCGGGAAGACGGAGTAGATGCCGTTCTTGTCAAACTCCATCAACCTGCCCCACTCAGCCTGCCGGCTCTTGAGCTCCGAGCCGCTGGTCCACCAGAAGACGCTGCCGTTCTCGTATCGGTAACTCTCCCGATCCATGTACTGGCCCAGCTTGAGGATGGTCTCATGGTCCTTCTCGAGCCACCTCCAATCCTCTCCCTGGATTCCATGGCGAGCGGTCGCCCAGGCATCCCGATCGGGGTTGCTGTCGCCCATGTGCTCGAGGATCTCGAGGATCTTGTCCATCTTCTCCTCAGGGACATCGGCGCCGATGCCGTAGAACCGGGCCAACATGTGGTACCCGCGAATCCCACCCTGCGTGCCGTCCATGTTCTTAAGCGGCTGGCCGAAGGCGATCTTCGTATCGGGGCTGATGGCGAGCAGCTCCTTGGACACTGCACCGACCTGGTTGGGGATGGGCTTGCCATCGTCGTACTCGTTGTAGTCGCCGGGGTAGAGCCAGTGGTAGTAGTTGCCCCGTACCGTCATGCCGACGCGACCGTTGATGAAGCTGTGGCTGATGGCCCAGTACCCACCTGCGTTCTCACCGGTGATGAACTCGGGATCGAGGACTCCATCCTGGTACCACTTGCGCGCATAGGCGAGCGCCTCCTTCATCTCGGGCTCGATGGGCATGAAGGCGATCCGGCCATCCTTGACACTGAAGTAGTCCTGGTAGGGGACCATCCCGTACATACCCCAGAGCAGCTCGAGGCCATCCATGGAGAGACCGTAGGTATCCTTCTTCCCATTCCCATCGGGGTCACCGTGGGCGAAGGCGTAGATGACTCTCTCAAACTCCTCGATGTTGGTGGGCACCTCCAAGCCGAGTGCATCCAACCATGTCTGGTTGTAGATGATGGGAAGGCGGAACATATTGCCCGTCGAGATCGATGCCAGGCCATAGAACTGGCCATCGATCTGCCCCATGGCAAACTCATTGGGGAAGTCCCTCTGGTAGGTGGCATAGGTGTTGGGCATGAACTTCTTGATCTTCTCAAGGGGGATCGGGGCAAGGAGGCCCTGCTCCACATACCCTGAGAGATCGGCTGGGTTCATCACCATGAACATATCCGGGATCTCGCCGGCGGCAAGGCGGATGTTCAGCAGTTCGGTGTACTGCTGGTAGTCGATGTTCCACACATCCAGACCCACGCCGAACATATCTTCGTAGTACTTGACCATCGGCGCATTCTTCGCCGTCGGTGCCATCTGGTAGGCCGTCCACGAGATGTTCATCTTTCCATCTGTCTTTGCGTCTTTGCTTCCAGCGGCAAACACGAGGGTAAGACCCAGGAACAAGATCGACAATACAACAAATCCTTTTTTCATTACGTACCTCTCTTGTGTTGTAATATTCGTACGGTGATCTGCCTCAACCATCCATGCATGGGCGCATGGACTTGCCGGCAACTCTAGAATTCACACGCTCTGATCGATTTCCTCCTTCTGTACTCAGGCGTTACTCTTAAGGTCTATCCTTTCAGGGATCCGACAAGGACCCCCTTGACGAAATACTTCTGCAGGAACGGGTATGCCACCAGGATGGGTGTGGTAGCAACAATGACTGTGGCCGCCTTGATCGCCTCCGAGCTGACGTTGGATGCCTCCATGGCCATTGCCCCGCCTTGCAGCTCCATCAGCTGGAGGCTTCCCTCGAGGACGATCCTTCGCAAGATCGTCTGGAGCACCTGCTTGTTGCCATCGCTGATGTAGATGAGTGAGTCGAACCATGCATTCCAATGCGAGACCGCGGTCCAGAGGACCACCGTCGCGATGATGGGGAATGAGAGCGGGATGATGATGCGATAGAGGATCAGCAGGTCATTGGCGCCATCGATCTTCGCAGACTCCTCGAGGCTGTCGGGGATGCTCATGAAGTAGTTGCGGATGATGATCATGTTGAAGGTATTGAGGAGGATGGGGAAGATCAGGGCCCACCGGCTGTTGTAGAGCTTGAGTGATCGCACGAGGATGTATTCAGGGATCATCCCGCCGGAGAAGAACATGGTGAAGACAATCAGAGAGGTCCAGAACGTTCTATTCGGAAGGTACTTCTTCGACAGGGGATAGGCGACATGGATGCTCATGACCAGGGAGAGGATCGTGCCGACGACCGTGCGGAAGATGGTGTTTCCAAAGCCGATCCAGATATTCTTGTTGGCGAACACCCTCGCATAGTTGGCAAGCGTGGTCTGTGAAGGCCAGAAGTACAGCTGTGTACTCGGGACGCTTGCCGCTGCAAATGATTTTGCCAGGAGGCTCCAGAAGGGGAAGAGCATGGAGAGGCACAGCAAAGCCATAACAAGATAGTTGACGGCGAGGAAGATTGTTTCACCTTTTGATCTGCGTACTGCCATTGATATACCCTCCTTACCAAATCCCGTAATCATTGATTCTCTTTGCGATGGCATTCGTGATGATGACCAAGGAGAAAGAGATGACGTTGGTGACCAGACTCACCGCGGTGGACAGGCTGTACTGCATATCGCGCAGCCCCATGCGGTAGGTGAACGTACCCAGGACATCCCCGACCTCATATACCGCGGCATTGTAGAGGTTGAAGACCTGGTCGAAGTTGTCGCCGAACAGCTTGCCCATCTGGAAGATGAGCATCACCGTCACGATCGGGGCGATCGACGGCAGTGTCACGTGGATGATCTCCTGGAACTTGTTCGCCCCATCCAGGCGGGCCGCCTCATAGAGCTGGGTGTCGATGTTCGACAGGGCGGCCAGGTATACGATGGAGTTCCATCCGATCGACTTCCAGAGGTTCGTCACCACCAGGGTGCCGCGAAAGTAGCGCGGGTCGCCGAGGAAGTAGAACGGCCCGATGCCGAACACCCCGAGGAGGTGGTTGAGCGCACCGGTGGAGGGGGACAGGAGCTGCATGAACATGCCCGCCAGGATGACCCACGAGAGGAAGTGCGGCAGGTAGCTGATCGTCTGCACGACCTTCTTGTACCCGATGTGGACAATCTCATTGAGCAGGAGGGCGAAGATGATCGGAGCCGGGAAGCTGAAGAGCAGCTGGTAGAAGTTGATGATGAGGGTGTTGGTGAACGCCCGTCTGAAACCGGAGAGGGAGAAGAGGTATGTGAAGTGCTTCAACCCGACCCATGAACTGCCAATGATCCCCTTGCGGAAACTGAAGTCCTTGAACGCAAGGGTGAGTCCATAGATGGGAAAGTACTTGAAAACAATATACCAGAGGACCCCGGGGATGAGCAGGAGGAACAGATACTTGTTCTTCCAATATCGTTGTATAAGACTCGTCTTCTTCATGATTCCCTCTTTCTGTGTGTGGCCGAATGCATAGCATTCGTGCCATAGTGTTTCAAACCAGCGCCTGTGAAAGGTGTGCAACCAATGTCCGAAGGGTGGTAATACCCATGATGTGCTGGTTTGTAATTAGAGTGTAAGAGCCGTAATTTCAGAAAGCTATGCGTTATTTAGCGATATTTTGGCTTTTTCATTGCATCTTTTGCTATATTTACCCCTTTTTGATTCCATCAGATCAAAATCATTGCATCCTGGGCAAGCGCGCATCCTCGCCACTGCCATCGAGGATACAGGATTAAGTACGTTCGATGGAACAACGTCTGGGAGGAGCCAATCTATCTGGGTTGGAGGGTCACATCAGAGAGGACTCTGCCCAGCCGCTGCCTCGTGTGTGCCGGTAGCGCGAGGGGGGGCAGCCGCAGAATTTGTTGAAGACCCGGTTGAATTGGCTGAAGGAGGGGAACCCGCACCGCTCGGTGACCTCCTTGATCCTCAGATCGGTATAGAGGAGGAGCTGTTGGGCATTCTTGATCCTCGTCATCTGGATGTAGTTGGTCAGCGTAAAGCCGGTGATCTCCTTGAAGACGTGGGAGAGGTAGCAGGAGCTGATGAAGAACTGCTCGGCGAGCTGGCTCAGCGAAAGCGGTTCCTTGTAGTGGGTATGGATGTAGGCGGTGATGGAGTAGATCTTCTGCGTGATGGAGTCGGCGACCTGCTGCCGCTCGTAGCTGTTCTCCTCCTTGTGTGCGTTGAGGGTGAAGAGGAATTGGAGGAACTTGGCATGGATGAAGACCCCGTTGTTGGGTTGCTTGGGGGAGGCGATGCTGAAAATCTCGTTGAGCGAGGAGAAGAGCTCGTTGTTCACCGTCTGGGGAAAGCGAAAGATCGGTATGGACTCCCTGAAGGGGGCGAGGATCCCCTCCATGTTGCGACGCAGGCCGGGCAGTTCGATGGGGATGGAGAAGTTGATGATCAGGCGCTTGGAGGGGGGGCCGGGGTTGTATCGTGACTTGTGGAGCAGCGAAGGCTTGAGCAGGACCATGTCGTATTTTTGCAGGTCGTAATACTCCCCCTCGATGAGGTGGGAGGCTGCGTTCTCAAGGAGGATCAGAATCTCATAGAACTCGTGGAAGTGCTGAAACTCCATATTGGCGCTGAAGGCCCGTTCATCCCAGTCAAAATAGTAGTACAACGAGTCATTGGGCTGATTGATGGTAATGGACATTCCTTGTTCAAAGAGGAGGGGCTGTGGATAGTTCATGGCTTGAGTGGACACCAAATTCGCAATTAATGCAAGGTAAATTCACTACTTGAACAAATACAGGTTAGTATTTGCCAAAGCAACCCAGTACACCGTTTCTCAAGTTGGTGTGATGTAGTGTGGCAATACCCCCGATGCCCTAGGCGTGTTCATCCACCGAATATGACCACCGAACCATCTGACGGCAAAGCGGGGGGCCGTTGCCTCTGCTCGATCCCGCCCTCGCCCCCAATGCACGAGAACACATCGCCCTCTTCAACCTCAGTGATGCGGAGCACACCATCACCTCCTCAATCCCCCCGCACATCTGCCGCCTCTTCTGCCTCATCTAATGAGCGGTGCGGACTCTACGAATCGGGGAGGTGTCCCATCATACCGCATGAATGATTTCATCGACGCCATTTTTTATTTGACAGGGAGTATAAGAGGCCTTAGAATACCCTTAAATGGTTCTTCTTTAGAACCAATTTTGCCAATATATTTTAGATTATCTAAACAATATCTGGTAAAGTGGTTCTATTTAAGGCCATTAATCATCATTCCTACTGAAATAGGAGCAAAGGAGATGCGTATGAAGAATAAAAAGGTATTGATGGTGGTGATGGTCATCCTGACGGTTGCATCACTCATGTTTGCAGCCCCTTCCGCAGAGAAGAAGGGAGGCGAGTCCCTACGTTTTATCGACGTCTCGCCGAGCCCGAACAGGCAGGAGTACTTCACCAAGACCTTTGACAAGTTCAAAGCGGAGACCGGCATCACCGTTGTCTATGAGAGCGTGCCGTGGGACGATGCAGCGAACAAACTCACCGTCTTGGGTGCCTCGAACCAACTGCCGGACGTGATCACCACGTGGGCAGGATGGCTCGGACAGTTCACCGAAGCCGGTTGGGTCGTCCCGTTGGCACCGTACATCGGCAATACGGCCGGTGAGTATGCCGCCACCGTCACCGAGCTGGTCTGGAAAGCCGAGCAGGAGCTCTATGGGAACATCTACACCATCCCCGATGGCATGATGGTCAAGGGAGTCTTTGTCCGCAAGGACTGGGCCAGGGAAGCCGGCCTGAACCTCGACATGAAGAAGGGGTGGACCTATGCCGACTACTTTGATGCGGTCTACAAGCTGACCAACCCCGCCAAGAACCGCTACGGGACCTCCTTCCGTGGCTCCCGTGGTGCATTTGACCCGCTCTTCGTCTACCTTGAGAGCCTTACCGGTGGATCGGCATACGCCGCCGACGGTTCGACCCTCTTTGCCACAACCGAAGCGGTGAATGCCTACAAGAAGTGGATGGGATTGTATCTTGATGGGTGTGCACCCAAGGATGCCATCAACTGGGGCTTCGTCGAGATGGTCGACAACTTCACCGGTGGCCTGACCGGGACGTTGATCAACGACAGTGAGGTTGCCGCCACGTGCCTCGAGCACATGACTGACGACCAGTGGATGGTCATGCCGATGCCGAGAAGCGACAAGGATGGCAAGATCTACAACACCGTCAACTCGCCGTATGCGTACTCGATCTCCTCCAGTTCCAAGAACAAGGATGCGGCGTGGAAGCTCATCGAGTTCCTCACCCGTCCCGACAACAACATCGAGTACTGTAAGCTTACGGGCTTGATCCCCATCAAGACGGCAGTCGGTGATGACCCCTTCTATGGACCAAATGGGCCGTACGCAGCATTCGTGCAGCAGCTCAATGATCCGGCGATCGTCGTCCCGGTAGCCTTTGGGCCGTTCAACTACACCGACATGCACCAGGGCATGATGCATGAGGAGATGCAGAAGTATCTCTTGGGTAGGCAGAGTGCAGAGACCTCCCTCTTCAACGTCGTCAACGAGTTGGAGAAGCGGATGAAGGCGTATCTTGGTGACAACCCAGGTTCTGCAGTTGAGCAGCCCAAGGGGCTCCTGTAGATCGAACATGACAGGGAGGGGCTGCATGCAGCACCTCCCTGCACTCTTTGAGGGGGTACCATGTTTATTGTTCTACTCTATGTGGCGGCGGTCGGCGCGGCAAGTGCGCTTGGCATACTGATAATTCGGAGGCAAACCAAGGGTAGTGGCTCCATTTGGACCAACCTTGCCATGAAACGGCGCCTGGAGCCGTACCTTTTCTTGCTGCCCACGATGCTCTTGTTGCTCTTGATGTTCGGCTACCCTCTCATCAACAGTATCTTCATGGCATTCCAGAACTACAAACTCACCCAGGTGTCAAAGATCCACTTCAACGGTCTGGACAACTTCAGGAAGCTCTTCAGCGAGACCGACATCTCTCTTATCATCAAGAACTCCCTGGTGTATGTCGTCATCTCGGTTGGGGGCCAGTTCATCTTGGGCATGACGTTGGCCATGGCGCTCAACAAGCAGTTCCCCTTCAGGGGAGTCTACCAGGCCATTGTCTTCCTTCCCTGGTCCTTCAGCGCCTTCGTCATCGGCCTGATGCACCGCTGGTCCTTCAACGGGGAGTATGGGGTGGTGAACGATCTTTTGTTGAAATTCAACCTCATCGGCGAGAAGATAGCCTGGCTCGGGACCCCCGGCTTCTCCCTGGCGGTGGTGATCATCGCCATGATCTGGATGGGGATCCCCTTTTTCGCCATCATGATCCTCGCCGCCCTCCAATCGATTCCGATGGATATCTACGAGGCCTCCTACATCGACGGCTGCGGGCCCATCAGGCGCTTTACCAAGATCACCTTCCCCTATATCAAACCAACGGTGATCATCACGGTCCTGCTGCGTACCATCTGGATCTTCAACTCATTCGATTTGATAGTCGTCATCACCAATGGGGGGCCGGCGAACACCTCGCAGACCTTGCCTTCATACATGTACACCAAGGCATTCTCCAGCTATGACTTCGGTCTGGCCTCGGCATTGGGTGTCGTCCTGATGACCACGCTGGTCATCTATGTGACGCTCTTTCTCAAGGTCACCGACTACAACAAGGCAGGGAGCTTCTGATGAAACACTACAAGATCAAACGAATCGGGGGCAATCTCGGACGGGCTCTCCTCCTCCTCTTCTTCCTTCTGCTCGTGGTCATGCCGATCTACTGGATGACGATCACCTCCTTCAAATCCCACCGCGAGATCGTCAATGCCCAGGAGATCACCTACTTCCCGCGTGAGCGGACAACAGAGAACTACGTCCAGCTCTTCAAGCTCTACGACTACCGGGGGATGCTCACCAACAGCCTCTTCATCTCGATAACAACCGGATTGTGCATCACCTTCCTCTCCATCCTCGGGGGGTATGGGCTGGCCCGGTACGAGTTCAGCACCAAGGGCCTGATGCTCCTCTTCTTCCTCATCACACAGATGATCCCGGGAATCCTGGTCATCATCCCCCTCTATGTGATCTTCTCCAAGCTCGGGATGATCAACACCCGCCTCAGCCTCTTCTTCTTCTACCTGATCAGCAACCTCCCCTTCTGTGTCATCACGATGCGCTCCTTCTTCGAGCGGATCCCCTATACCCTGGAGGAGGCGGCCTATGTCGATGGCTGCACCAAGCTGCAGACTTTGATCAGGATCGTGCTCCCTGTCATGTTCCCGGGCATCGTGGCGGTGTTCGTCTTCGCCTTCATCGGTGCCTGGAACGAGCTCATCGCCGGAACCATCTTCATCAACACCAGCAACCTCTGGACAGTCCCGGTCGGCCTTAAGTCGCTGATCGGCAAGTACGACGTCAAGTGGGGCGTCCTCATGGCCGGCGGGGTGTGCGCACTGCTGCCCACCGCGATCATGTTCGCCTTCATGCAGAAGTTCGTCGTCGAAGGGCTGACAGCCGGTGCGGTGAAGGAGTAGCGGATGTCAGCGTTCCAGCCGATCGCAAAGGACCCCGTCCATCAGAAAGTCATCGATGCCCTGCTCACCTTCATCCACCGCAGCGGCCTGAAGGTCGGGGATAAGCTTCCCGGGGAGCGGCAGCTCGCCCTCGAGCTCGAGGTCGGGCGCAACTCGGTGCGCCAAGGGCTGCTGCTGCAGCTCGAAGAGGAGGGCATCATCGAACGGATGGTCGGCCGTGGAGCCTTCATCCGCAAGGAGATCGATGTCGACTCGATCCAGCTGAAGCTGGCCAAGGTGAACTACCAGGACCTCCTGGAGATCAAGATCACCATCGAGCAGCTGGCGATCCGCCGCGCTGCAGAGCGTGCAAGCGACGCCCAACTCGCACAGCTCTGCGAAGCGGCAGCGAGGCTCCAAGCTGAGGCTGACCAAGGGAATTTCTCCATAAAGCTCGACCATGCGTTCCACAACAAGCTGCTGGAGTGCGGCGGCAGCGATACCTTGACGCAGATGGTCGTCTCACTCATCGAATCCCTCGATGGCTCGACGGGCATCCTGGATGACGTGAAAGAGATCTGGCTGAAGACGGTGCCCTACCATATGGATATCGCCTTGGCACTGCAGAAGCGACAGGTCAGTTGGGCGATTGCAGCCCACGAGTACATCTACCGCCTCGACCTTGAGGCACTCAACGGTTTTACGGAACAACAATAGAACAACAAGGGAGCAGGCATATGAGTACAAAATCATCGAGAGCGTGGTGGGTCGACGGCAAGTTCGGGATGTTTGTCCACTGGGGCCTCTACTCACTCCTGGCAGGGGAGTACAAGGGTCAGCGGACCGACAACATCGCCGAGTGGATCATGCACGACCTGGACATCCCCCCTGTCGAGTATCGCCGCCTCGCACCGCTCTTCGGTGCCGAAGCGTTCGATGCAGACCAGCTGGTACGCCTGGCCAAGGAGGCGGGCATGCGGTACCTGGTCTTCACCAGCAAGCACCACGATGGCTTCGCCCTCTACGATTCGACGGTGAGCGACTACAGCAGTGCGGTCGCCTCCCCCTCCAAACGCGACTTTGTCAACGAACTGAAAGAGGCGTGTGACCGCCACTCCCTGGTCTTCGGTCTCTACTACTCACAGGCGCAGGATTGGGATGAGCCGGATGCCTGCCGGGATGGGTTTCCACCCGACGGACGGGACTTTGAGGCGTACTTTCGAGCCAAGTGCATCCCGCAGATCACCGAACTGCTCACCGACTATGGCCCGATCGGCCTGCTGTGGCTCGACACCCCGATGTACATGACCCGGGAGCAATCCACCGAGCTCAAGGACCTCATCAAGGGCCTGCAACCCGACTGTCTCATCAGCGGCAGGATCGGCAACGGCCTGGGTGACTACATGACCACCGGGGACAACTTCATCCCCCTCCTCCCCTTCGACGGGCTCTTCGAGGTTCCCGCCACCATCAACTCCACCTGGGGCTTCAACCGCTTCGACGAGAAGTGGAAGAGCCCGTCCCAGATCATCAAGAGCCTGGTGAAGATCGTCAGCCGGGGGGGCAACTACCTGCTCAATGTCGGACCGACGGGCACCGGCGAGATCCCGGCCCAAAGCATCTCGGTGCTGAAGGAGGTGGGGCGCTTCATGGCTGCATGCGGAGAGTCGATCTACGGGACAATGCAGATGGATTACTACCCCTACGACATCGAGTGGGGATATTTCACCGCTCGCCCCGGCAAACTCTACATCCACATCTTCGAGGAGAAGGAGACCGCCTACCTGCTGAACATCGCCAACAAGCCCATCCGCTGCTACCGCCTTCGCGACGGGATGCCACTTGCCCTCAAGGAGCGGACCACCGGAGAGGGGGACAGCAGCTGGCTCATCACCCTCCCTGCCAAGGAGGCGGATGAGCACGACCAGGTCATCTGTGTCGAGGTCGAGGGCGACCAGATCGTATTCGAGCCGATCAGGCTATAGGAGTCAACAATGAACAAGGCAGCAGACATCGTTACCCACGATCGATTCGAGTACCCGGAGCTCGAGAAACCGACCTCCGTGCCGCTCTTCCAGACCTCGCTCTTCACCTTTCCCGACGTCGAGGCGCTGCGCCAAGGACTTGCCGATGAGCGGTCCACCCACCTCTATAGCCGGGGCAACAACCCCACCGTCGAGGCGGTGGAGGAGAAGATCGCTGCGCTGGAGGGGGGAGAGTGCGCCAAGCTCTTCTCAAGCGGCGTGGCAGCCATCGCCAGTGCCATCCTCTCCAATGTCCGCGCAGGCGACCACATCGTCATCGCCAACGACTCCTATACCTGGGCGCAGTACATCAGCACCACCTACCTCGAGCGCTTCTCCGTGGAGGCAACACGTGTCGATGCCACCGATCTCGAGGCGGTGGAGGCAGCCATCAAGCCCAACACCAAGGTGCTCTACCTCGAAAGCCCGGGGACCCTCTACCTCAGGGTACAGAACCTGCCAGCCCTCGCCGCCCTTGCAAAGAGCCGTTCCATCACTACGATCGTGGACAACACCTGGGCCACCCCGCTCTACCAGAACCCCCTCTCCTTCGGCATCGACCTGGTGGTGCACTCCGCCTCCAAGTACCTCGGTGGCCACAGCGACGTCATCGGTGGGGTGGTCATCGGAACGAGGGAGAGCATCGACCACATCTTCCGTACCGAGTTCCTCCCCATAGGCCATGTGCCGGACCCCTTCCAGGCGTGGTTGATCCACAGGGGCCTTCGAACCCTCCACGTCCGCCTCGCCTACCACTACGATAGCGCCCTCACTCTCTGTGACTTCCTCAGCTCCCACTCCGCCGTCGAGCGGCTCTACTACCCCATGTTCCCTCTGAGCGAGGACTACAGCCTCGCATCCTCCCAGATGAGGGGCGGCTCGGGCCTCCTCTCGCTGAGGCTGAAGAGCCGCAACCGGGCAAAGATCGAGGAGGCGGTGAATACGTTCGAGCACTTCCGTATCGGGGTGAGCTGGGGTGGATACGAGAGCCTCGTCTTCGCCCCAGTGGCAACCGCACACGGAGACCCCTCAATGCTCAGGCTCCACGTGGGCCTTGAGGATCCCCTTACCCTCATCGACGACCTCGACCGGGCGCTTGTAGTGCTATGAATCATCCGATGATGCACGACGGCCGGCCCTGGACCCGCTGGTGGTGGTTCTCCGGCCCCATCGAGAGGGACGAGATCACAGCCCAGCTCGACTGGGTCGCCTCCAAGGGCTTCGGTGGGGTCGAAATCGCCTGGGTCTACCCGCTGGAGGGGGCCCGCCCAGATGATGGGCCTCGCTATCTCGACAGGGAGTTCCAGGCCCTGGTAGACCATGCCATCAAGGAGTGCATGCGCCTCGGCCTCGGCTGTGACCTCAGCTTCGGGACCCTCTGGCCCTTCTCAGGGACCTTCATCGCGCCGGAACACCGCTCAAAGACCTTCCATGGACCGAGCATGGAGCGGATCAACCGCTCCTGGGAGGCACGGTACGAGGACGAGGATGCCTCCATCCTCGACCACCTGGACAAGGAGGCTTTTGCCGCCTATGCCACCTACCACCTTGAGCGGGGCTTCAGGACCTTTGCCCGGCAGGCCCCCCTCGCCTTCTTCTCCGACTCCTGGGAGATCGACCCAAAGGATCTCTCCTTCGATGGCTTCTTCGAGACCTTCGCGCACACCTATGGGTACGACTACCCGACCAAAAACCCGAGCGTCGAAGAGCGCTACGACTACCGCAGCCTCCTCTCTACGCGTACGTTGGAGCACTTCTTCTCTCCCTTCGCCGATATGTGCAGGGCCAACGGAGCCCTCTCGCGTGTCCAGTGCCATGGTGCGCCCACCGACCTGCTCCAAGCCTACGCCCTCGTTGATATCCCGGAGACCGAGACCCTCCTCTTCGACCCCAAGTTCAGCCTCATCGCGGCAAGCAGCGCCGCCTTCACCGACAAGCGTGTGGTGAGCAGCGAGAGCTTCACCTGCCTCTATGGGTGGGTACCGAGCCCCGACATACCCCCCGGCATCAGGGAGGAGTGCATCGAGGACCTGCGCTGCATCGCCGATGCCCAATTTGCCTGGGGGGTCAATCGCGTCGTCTACCACGGAATGCCCTATGCGCCCCACCGCTTCTACGCAACGGTCCATATCGGGGAGGATGGGGCCCTCACCCCCTACCTCTCCCCATTCAACGACTACCTGAGGAGGGTGAGCGAGCTGCTCAGTGAAGGTGAGAGTGTCTCGACCCTGGCGATCCTGCTTCCCCTCGAGGATCAATGGATGGCAGATGAGCTGCCCGACGAGCTGAAGAAGCCGAGCTCACACTACTACTGGGAGCTTCAGGAGCTGGACATACCCGAAGCCCTCTCCCCCTACCGCCCGCTCCTCTTCTCCCCTTCATGGCTTGACCAGATCATCTGGGACGGGCTGCATCTCACCTTCAACGGCAAGGACCTGGGCGCACTCTACGTCTTGAACGAGTGGATGGACCACTCATCGCTCTCTCTGCTTGCCCGCCTGGCAGATGAGGGAGCCCCCATCATCTTCGCCCGGCTACCAAAGGAGCCGGGGACGAGGAGGCACCCCGACTACCAAACCCTGCTCGAGAGGCTTGCAGTCCACCATGGCCCGCTGCCCACCCGTCCTCTCCTCGAGTGTGACGAGACGCTCGACTTCTGGTGCAAAAGACGGGAGGAGCGCTACATCCTCTTTATCAGCCACCCGCGCATGCGTAACCTGAGATACCCCCTGCCCTACCGCTACCACACCACGGTGGAAGCAGTGACACTTCAGGCCACACTCTCTCTGCCAACCAACTCCTACCGCCTGACCCTCGACTTCCCCCATTGCGCTTCACTCTGTTTTGAGATCGATGACAGGACCCGAACGATCAGGGAGATCCCCCTACCCGCCAGCTTCACCCCAAGATAGCCGCGAAGGCCAACTCATGTCAGAGTCCGCCAACACCCCTCTCTGTGCCTCTGTCATATGCTGAGCGTATATTTTGTGGCGTACGCCAAAGTCGCCCCTTGCTGCCTGCAATACCTGTGTTCTGTGTCATAAGAGGTGTGTATTCATGTAATAGTCTCTGTCAGAAGCTCAATTTTGTGAGAGTTTTGTTTAGGAATTATCAAAATCAGACGTGTCTAATTCTATATAAAATATACATATAGCGTCCTTCTTATTACTTGACACCACCTTTTATATTGTGCACAATATAACCATAAGCAATATACAAAGGAGTTCGAGATGAAGCGCTACACACACCATCCTGCTACTGCTCATTCTGCTCGTCGCTTCACTCTCCGCCTTCTCCGCCTCGATAGGTGATCCCGTCGTCCTTCGCCTGGTGGCCTACAT
>CALFMX010000303.1 GCA_937902565.1 uncultured Spirochaetales bacterium | reverse complement strand
AGGCCGAGTTCGGCGTCAAGGTGGACTACCTGGTCGGTACGATGATCGAGGTCCCCTCATCTGCCCTCTGTGCCGATATCCTCGCCAAGCGCGTCGACTTCTTCTCCATCGGCACCAATGACCTGATCCAATACACCATCGCGGTGGACCGGGGCAACGAGAAGATTGCCTATCTCTACCAACCATTTCATCCAGGGGTCCTCCGACTGATCAAGATGGTCGTCGACATGGCCCACAGAGAGGGGATCCCGGTCTCCCTCTGCGGTGAGATGGGCAGTGATCCACTCTGTTCCGTGCTGTTGGCCGGACTGGGGCTGGATGAGCTGAGCATGGGGGTGCAGAGCCTCCTGCAGGTTCGCAAGATCCTGCGCTCAGTCTCCTCTGAAGAGGCCAGGACCCTGGCCGAGGAGGTCCTCTTGATGGACTCCTATCAGACGATCAATACGTATATACGGGAGTGGATGCATGACCGATTCGATCATATCACCACCATTTGAACATGAGCAGAAGATTCCGATGATCTCCATCATCGGAAGGCCGAACGTTGGGAAATCAACCCTCTTCAACCGCCTGGTGGGCAAGAGGCGGGCGATCACCGACCCGACACCGGGGGTGACCCGCGACGCTATCAGCGAGCGCTGGTACCTCGAGGGCCATCCGGTCACGCTGGTGGACAGCGGGGGTATCAAGTACGAACGGGAGGGCCTCGATGACCTGGTCACCGAGCGCAGCATGGGCCTTCTGGAGAAGAGCGACGCCATCATCTTCCTGATGGAGGCACGGGAGATCAGCAGTGAGGATGAGGAGCTGCTCGCCCATCTGCGCCCCTACGCCGACAAGCTGGTGCTCGCGGTGAACAAGATCGACGACCCCAAGCACATGGATATGGTGTGGGAGTTCTTCGCCTACGGCTACCAACGGGTACTGGGCATCTCGGCAGCCCACGGCCACGGGATCGGCGAGCTGGAGGAGATTCTGCTCGAGCTGCTCGGCCTCACCCCCCAGGAGCAGGTGGTGGAGAGGGAGGAGGTGATCAAGCTGGCCATCATGGGCAAGCCCAATACCGGCAAGTCCACCCTGGCAAACCTCCTCGTCGGCGATGACATCTCCATCGTCAGCGATGTCGCGGGCACGACCCGGGACGTGGTCTCCGCCTCATTCGTCTACAAGGGGACCGAGTTCAAGGTCCTCGATACCGCCGGTATCAGGCGCAAGAGCAAGGTCGATGAGAACGTCGAATACTACTCGGTCAACCGGGCGATCAAGACAATCGATGAGTGTGATGTGGTCCTCCTGGTCGTCGATGCGGTCGAAGGGCTCTCCGAACAGGACAAGAAGATTGCCGCCCTCATCGTCCGCAGGGGCAAGGGCATCATCCTGGTGCTCAACAAGAGTGACCTGCTCACCGGTATTGAGAACGAGCAGGCAGCCATCAAGGATCGGGTCCGGTTCCTCTTCCCCATCCTCTCCTTCGCCCCGATCACCTTCATCAGTGCGTTGAAGGGGATCGACATCGGCAAGATGCTCGATACCGTCTGGTCGGTGTGGCGCCAGCTCAACCGCCGGGTGGAGACTGCCCGCCTCAACGAGGCGATCATCGAGTGGGGCCAGGCGTACCAGCCGCCACGTGATTCCGGCGGGTACTTCAAGATCTACTATGGAACCCAGACCTCAACCCATCCGGTCCGCTTCCTCCTCTTCGTCAACCGGGTCAAGGGCTTTCCCCAAGGCTATGTGCAGTTCTTGAAGAACAGCATCCGCCGGGACCTCGGCTTCGATTCGGTGCCCCTGGAGATCGACCTCAGGGAGCGCAAGCGCAACCCCTCCCTCAATGAGCGGGGGGTGAAGCGGGCGAGTGAGCCGGTTGCGGCAAAGCCGGCCAAGCAGCCGGTGGGCGGCGGACGGGCGGTGGCAAAGCCCAAGGCCCGCAAGCCCGGAAACCTTGCCGCCCTGGACAAGGGCCGGAAGCGGCAGGAGAAGCAGCAACAACACCAGAAGAGCCGGCGTAGCGCTACCAAGAAGCGAGGCTGAGATGGGGTTTCTCCTTGATCACGGAGTACGCTATCTCGCCTTGGACATCGATGGGACCCTCTATCCCCGGCGGATGCTCAATGCCCGGATGGTGCGCTCCTCCTTCCCATCCCTCCGCCTGGCCCTCGCGTTCAACAAGGTACGGACGGCGTATCGCCGAGAGCAGGAGGAGAGGGCGACCACGCCGCCAAACCGTGAGGGGTTGCTGAGGCGCCAAGCCTCCATGGTCGCAGGGCGGATGGGCTCAGGCGATATCCCGGCAGTGCAGGCGGCTATCGACAGCCAGTTCTATGCCGCCTGGGAGCGCTCCTTTCTCTCCATCAAGCCCTTTGCCCACCTGAGAGAGACCCTGCTTCAGGCCAAGGAGCAAGGCGTGCTCATCGTCGTGCTCAGTGACTTTCCCATCGCGCGCAAGCTGGAGACCCTGGGTATCGAGGATCTTGTGGATATGGCGTTCAGCAGTGAGGAGAGTGGCTACCTCAAGCCCCATCCGAGTGCCTTCGCCCTCATACTCGATGCCCTTGCCTGTCCTGGCAGTGAGGTGCTCTACGTCGGCGACTCCTACTCCAAGGATTGTGTTGGGGCAAAGGGGGTGGGGATGCACACCGCCCTCATCGGCAAGAGGGACTCGGGGCGCTACCCCGATGCTGATATGATAGTAAACTCTTGGAAGGAGCTGGCAGCTCTGATACTGTAAGAAGAAGGGGGTAGGCCATGGGACTTGAACTCTTGTTGCCGGTACTATTCTTTTTGATCACGTTGGTCATCATCTACCTGATCAGGCTCGATGATAAGCGTAACCGTCGCCTCGATCTGATCAAGAAGCGCATGGACGACTTCTCCGCCGAGGTCGAACGGGTTATCCAGAACTTCAGGGAGAGCGCCCAGCTGACGGAGGAGCGCATCAACAAGCGCACCGAAACCTCCAAGACGCTGAGCATCGCCCTCGATGCCCAGCTTGCCGACCTGCAGAATCGAAGCGATGACCTCGCCAAGCTCCAGGATGTCCTGAACACCTATCGCGACTCCATCTCCCGCCTTGGTGCGACCACCGCATCGGTCGAGGGGAGGATCGGCCAGGTCAAGCGTGAGACGGAACGCCTCGAGGCGGTCAATGAGAAGATCCGGCAGTTTGACGCCCGCCTAGCCCAGCACACAGAGGAGTTCGAGCGTTCGATGGAGGAGGAGCAGGCCCGCTATGAGAACTTCGAGTCACGGCTGGACAACCGCTATGACGAGTACGAGCACAAGATTAAGGAGCTGCAGAGCCAGGGCGAAGGGATTCTCCAGACGACAGCGTCAGCCTTTGATGAATTGGTCGAGCGCCTGCGCTCCCAGCAACGGGCCCAGGAGCAGACAATCGCCACAACTACAGCCCAGTTTGAGGAGCTGTTGGCGCAGCACAGAGAGAACCTTGACGCGCTGATCAAGCAAACCAACGAGACCTTCTCCAGCCACCTCCAAGCGTTTGCCACGTCGTGTGACAGCGAACTGCAGACGATGGTGGACCGTTCGGTCGAACGTACCGACGAGACCTTCAAGGGGATGGTCGGTGTCATCATCGGCTTCATCCAGGATCTTGAAGACCGGGCAACCCAGAGCGAAGAGCTCAATGCACTGCTCATCCGCCAGCAAGAGGCCAACCTCGCCGAATACAGCGAGGAGATCCAGCTGATGCAGAAGCTGAGCAGAGATAGTAAGGAGTCCATCCGACGCGATGAGCTCCGCCGACGGGAACTTTTGGAAGTCCGTACCCACCTGAGGGAAGAGACGGCGGCGCTGCGCAAGGACCTCGATCAGATGATCGAGGAGAAGAAGGCCCTGCTGGCATCCAACACCCAGTCAAAAGCGGAACAGGAGAGCCTCCAAAGCTCATTGGCCGCCCTCTCGCTGCAGCTCATCGAGAGGCAGGATGAGCTTATCAGCGCCTTTAAGGAAGAGGAGCCCTCCTCCCGAGAGGAGGAGCCCATCGAAGAGCTGCTCGACGACGATGAGGATGAAGACGATTCCCCCCTCGAGGAAGAAGAGGAAGATACCGACGACGAGGCTGACACCCCTGTCGAAGAGTCCATAGAAGAGTTGCTCGATGATGATGAAGATGAGCTTCCGCTTGAAGAGACGGAGATCGTCGATACGCCCACACGCGCTCCTGAGGAGGAGCTTGCCCTTCTTGAGGAAGGAGCGGACCACCTTGATGAGATCGAAAGAAGAGAGGAGCAGGAGTGGATCGAGTACATCCCGGATGGAGAAGAGGAGGAGATCTCCTTGGACGAAGAGGATGAGTTTGGCTCTTGACGCTCTGTTAGGGTGTTAGTATGTTATTTCTAGCCCGAGATCGGGTTACTTTTTACTGAGAAAAGTAGTATGAATACGTGCTCATAAGATGGGTGTTACTCACTGTTGGGCTTCAAATTACCGTGTGTGGCCACATGGCCTTATATGGCGAATCGAGGAATGGAATGAGTAAGAAAGAGAAGATGGAAGAGCAGGCTGAGACCACTGAGGCACCAGTCGAACTCTCCGAAGCTGAGACGCTGGAAGCCACTGTTGCCCAGTTGAAAGACGAACTGGCTGCTGCCAAGGATGAGTGTGCATCCCTGAAGGACCAGATGTTGCGTGATCGTGCCGATTTGGAGAACTATCGCAAGCGTCTGATCCGGGACAAGGAGGACTCCATCCGCTTTGCCAACGAAAACTTGATCCGTGACCTCCTGCAACCCCTTGATGACTTTGCGCGGGCCCTCGAGGCGAGCGAATCCTCAAAGGACTATGCGAAGGTCCATGACGGGGTGGTTATGGTCAACTCCCAGATCTACTCCACGCTGGAGAAGAACTGGGGCCTTGAACGTATCGATGCGGTCGGAAAGGAGTTCGACCCGCAGTGCCACGAGGCGTACCAGGTAGTTGTCGACGATTCTTTGGAGCATGAGACCGTGCTTGAGGAGTATGTCGTGGGCTACCTCCTGCACGGTCGGGTAATTCGCCCGTCAAAGGTAAAAGTTGGGAAACCAAACGTTTGACGATTGATTGCTGTATGAGTACCTTAGGTGCAGATAATAAAGATAGAGTGATGCTTTGAAAGAGGAGAATGATACGATGGGAAGAATTATAGGAATTGACTTGGGAACCACCAACAGCTGTGTCGCTGTGATGGAAGGTAACGACCCAGTGGTCATCGCTAACAGCGAGGGCCAGCGGACCACCCCGAGTATTGTTGCATTTACATCGAAGGGGGACCGGCTTGTCGGTCAGCCCGCCAAGAACCAGATGGTGACCAATGCGGAGAATACCGTGTATTCCATCAAGCGGTTCATGGGTCGCAAGAAGAATGATATCCCCGGTGAGCTGGACAAGATCCCGTACAACGTGGTCAAGGGCGCCAGCGGTGAGATTATGGTCGATATCCGTGGGGAGAAGCATACCCCCCAGGAGATCTCTGCTGCCGTGCTCCAGAAGATGAAGAAGACCGCCGAGGACTACCTCGGAGAGACGGTCACCGAAGCGGTCATCACCGTTCCGGCATACTTCAATGACGCACAGCGTCAGGCAACCAAGGATGCAGGCAAGATCGCAGGCCTTGATGTGAAGCGGATCGTCAACGAGCCGACTGCCGCCGCTCTGGCCTACGGACTGGGCAAGGACGCCTCCCGCGAGGAGCGGATCGCTGTCTACGACCTCGGTGGTGGTACCTTTGATATCTCGATCCTCGAGCTTGGTGATGGGGTCTTTGAGGTCAAGTCGACCAACGGTGATACCCACCTCGGCGGCGATGACTTCGATTTGCGCATCATCGACTGGATGGTCAGCGAGTTCAAGAAGACCAACGCCATCGACCTTTCAGCCGATAAGATGGCCTTGCAGCGCCTCCGTGAGGCCGCTGAGAAGGCGAAGATCGAGCTCTCCAACTCCAGCTCGACGGACATCAACCTGCCCTTCATCACCGCTGATGCAAGCGGTCCGAAGCACCTGCAGATGACCCTTTCGAGGGCGAAGTTCGAGCAGTTGGTCGGTGATCTCATCCAGCGCTCCAAGGCGCCGGTGCAGAACGCCCTGCGTGATGCAGGCCTCTCGGCCAATGAAATTGATGAGGTCATCCTCGTTGGTGGGTCGACTCGTATCCCTGCTGTCCAGGCGATGGTCAAGGAGCTCTTCGGCAAGGATCCCCACAAGGGTGTGAACCCTGATGAGGTCGTTGCCATGGGTGCAGCCATCCAGGGTGGTATCCTCGGCGGTAACGTCAAGGACGTACTCCTTCTGGACGTCACCCCCCTCTCCTTGGGTATCGAGACCCTCGGTGGTGTCTGTACCCGCCTGATCGAGCGCAATACCACGATCCCGACTCGCAAGAGCCAGATCTTCTCCACCGCAGCCGATGGGCAGACCGCTGTGTCGATCCACGTCCTGCAGGGTGAGCGCGAGATGGCAAGCCAGAACCGCACCCTGGGCAACTTCGACTTGATCGGCATCCCGGCCGCCCCGCGTGGCGTCCCGCAGATCGAGGTGACCTTCGACATCGACGCCAACGGTATCGTCCACGTATCCGCAAAGGACTTGGGCACCGGCAAGGAACAGAAGATCCGGATCGAGAGCTCAAGCGGCCTCAGTGACGCCGAGATTGAGAAGATGGTCAAGGAAGCTGAGCTGCACGCCGAGGAGGACAAGAGGGAGCGTAGCCGTATCGACGCCCGTAACGAGGCCGACAGCCTGATCTACTCCACCGAGAAGTCGCTGACTGAGTATGGTGACAAGATTTCAGGCGACGACAAGGCCACCATCGAGAGCGCCATCGCCGACTTGAAGGCGACTCTGGAGAACCAGGGAGCCGATGCCGACGCCATCAAGGCGAAGAGCGAGGCACTGCAGCAGGCTGCCTACAAGCTCGCTGAGGAGGTCTACAAGGCCTCTGCGGCAGAAAGCGGCGGTGAGCAAGCCGGTCCTGCTGACGCTCAGCAAGGTCCCAGCCAAGCCAGTCATGACGACGGGGTTGAGGACGCTGACTTCGAAGTTGTAGACTAAGGAGTCGGTAACAGGATACTATTGAGTGTAGCAACTTGGCATGTCGGCTTCGGCCGACATGCTCTTTGAAAAGCCAATTTGATCGAAGGAAGTCCCACCGTGGCGAAACGTGATTACTATGAGGTGCTTGGGGTCGCCAAGACCGCAACACTGGATGAGATAAAGAAAGCATACCGCAAGCTGGCCATTGCCAACCACCCGGACCGCAACCAAGGGGATGCGGCGGCGGAGGAGCGCTTCAAGGAGGCCACTGAGGCATATGATGTGCTCAGTGACGAGAAGAAGCGCGGCATGTACGACCAGTTCGGCTTTGCCGGTGTCGATCCGCAGGCTGCCGGTCATGACTACTCCAACGTCTACCGCGACTTCAGCGACATCTTCGGCGGCGGAGGCTTTGAGGATATCTTCTCCTCATTCTTCGGTGGTGGCGGTGGCAGGAGCCAGGGACGGGGAAACCAGCGAGGTCCCGAGGCTGGCGCATCGCTGCGCTATGAGGTGGATGTCTCCTTCAAGGACGCGGTTTTCGGCACCAAGGTCGAGGTCTCATACGCCCACCAGGTCGCCTGTGATGTCTGTAATGGCTCAGGCTCGCAGGGAGGGACCGGGACGAAGGTCTGTCCCACCTGTAGCGGAAGCGGCCAGGTCAGGCGCTCCAGCGGCTTCTTCGCCATTGCATCGAACTGTCCCACCTGTAACGGCAGCGGCCAGATCATCGAGAACCCCTGTGCCTCCTGTCACGGCAGCGGCCTCAAACGCAAGCAGCAGAAGGTCAAGGTGACCATCCCTGCAGGCGTCGATACCGGCAGTCGTGTCGTGCTTCGTGGCATGGGCGATGCCGGGGCCAACGGCGGACCGAGCGGGGACCTCTACGTCTACATCAATGTGCGTGAGCACAAGTTCTTCGTCCGTCAGGATTATGACCTCTACTGCCAGGTTCCGATCTCCATCACCCAGGCGTCCCTGGGCGCTGAGATCCAGGTACCGACCATCGATGGGCAATCCATCAAGCTATCGGTCCCGAGTGGGATTCAACACGGCAAGATGTTGCGGGTACGCGGCCGGGGGGTGACCAAGCTCAACTCCACCGACCGGGGGGATATGTACATCAAGTTGATGATCCAGGTCCCCAAGCGGCTCAACTCCAAGGCAAAGAAGCTCATGCAGGAGCTCAGCGATACCCTCGGTGAGGACACCAATCCAACACCGGTTCCCTTTACCCAAGGATAGGACACAGCAATGGGAGAGAAGATTGTAGGCTTTCATGCCATCGAAGAGAGTCTCAAGGGCGCACAGCGCGGGAGTGTCCTCTACCTCGAGCGGGGAGTAGGTGCCCGCCTTCAGCGCATCGAGTATCTCGCCCAGGCCAATGGGAAGGTCATTATAAGGAAGGCGCCCAAGGCTGACCTGGACCGCCTGTCGGGAGGAGCCGATCACCGTGGTGCGGTCCTCGATCTGGTGGTAGGGGAGAGAGCGGCCCAAGCGAAGGGAACCAAGGTCGATGTCAAGACATTTGTCGATCGCCTCGGTGACGATGAGCCGGCACTCGTGCTCGTCCTCGATGAGGTCACCGATGTCCAGAACCTCGGGGCAATCCTGCGCTCGGCCGACCAATTCTCCGTCTCCCTGGTCATCCTCCCCGAGCGGCGCAGTGCGCAGATCAACCCGACGGTGGTGAAGGTCTCCAGCGGGGCGGCCCACTATGTGCCAACGGCACGGGTGGTGAACCTCAATCGGGAGCTCGAGTACCTCAAGCGGGCAGGCTTCTGGGTCTATGGGGCGGCCCTTGGCGGGCAGTCCCTTCATGAGACCACCTTCCCCAAGCGTACCGTCGTGGTGATGGGCAGCGAGGGCAAGGGCATCTCACAGATGACCGAGCAGCTCTGCGATCACCTCGTCACCATCCCCACCAGCGGCCACATCGACTCACTCAATGTCTCGGTGGCCACCGGCATCATGCTCTACGAGGTTCGCAGGCAACAGGGATGACCACCACGCTGTGGTGCACACGCCCCTCCTTGGGTTTTTGGAGGGGTTTTTCTCTTGAAACACTGATCAACCCCCTCCATTTTGTCTCGTTGTCCAGAGAGCGGAGACTCGATAAAAACGTCAAAACACAGCGTAGGATGCAGAATCAGGGCATAATTTGCCAATGTTTTCTATATCTATGCATCTAATTTGCACTGTATTGCATAAAATCAAGCGTTATTCTTGTAATATGGGACCGTATTTCGTATCATAGATGGAATCGGGAATACCCCACTAAGGAGAGAAGAAAATGAAAAAGACATTTGTGCTTGTTCTCAGTGTTCTTCTGGTCTCAGGAATCCTCTTTGCTGCCGGTGCGAAGGAAACTGCTGCATCAGCATCTGACTTCCACGTAGGAATCGTGACCGGTACGGTCTCGCAGTCCGAGGACGACCTGAGAGGTGCAGAGCGCCTGATCGAAGAGTTCGGTTCCGCGTCAGCAGGCGGTATCATCCAGCATGTCACCTACCCTGACAACTTCATGGATGAGCAGGAGACCACCATCAGCGTCATCGCCGGCCTCGCCGACGATCCGAAGATGAAGGCGATCATCGTCAACCAGGCAGTCCCTGGGACCACGGCAGCGTTCCGCCTCATCAAGGAGAGACGACCTGACATCATCACCATGGCCGGCGAAGCCCACGAGGACCCGGGTGTCATCCAGACCGCTGCAGACCTTGCCGTGAACAACGACTTCGTTGCCCGTGGCTACACCATCATCCACACCGCTCACGAGCTTGGTGTCGATACCTTCGTCCACATCTCGTTCCCCAGACACATGAGCTACGAGACCCTCGCCCGCCGCGCTGCCATCATGAAGGCAACGTGTGAGGACCTGGGCATGAAGTTCGTCATGGAGACCGCTCCGGACCCGACCAGTGACGTCGGTGTTGCCGGTGCCCAGCAGTACATCCTGGAGAAGGTCCCCGCATGGATCGAGCAGTATGGCCAGAACTCCGCCTTCTTCTGCACCAACGATGCCCACACCGAGCCGCTGCTCAAGCAGCTCCTCGCCTACGGTGGGTACTTCATCGAAGCAGACCTCCCCAGCCCGCTGATGGGTTACCCCGGCGCCCTGGGCATCGACCTGACCGCAGAGGCAGGGGACTTCCCCGCCATCCTGAAGAAGGTTGAGTCTGCCATTGCCGCAAAGGGTGGCGCTGGTCGCTTCGGCACCTGGGCATACTCCTACGGCTACACTGTCTCCGCCGGCCTCGGCCGCCACGCTATCAACGTGTTGCGCGGTGAGAGCGAACTGCTCAAACTCAGCGACATCATGAAGGCGTATGGCTACTACACCGGAGATGCAAAGTGGAACGGTTCCTTCTACACCGACGTAAACACCGGTGTTAGGGCCCGCAACCACGTGCTGATCTACCAGGACACCTACATGATGGGCAAGGGCTACATGGGAGCCGCTGACCTCGTTGTCCCGGAGAAGTACTTCGCGATCAAGTAAGCGAACTGTACGGGTACTTTGGGGGGGGGAGAGTGGCTACTCTTCCCCCCATATCCCGCTTTGGCGGGATGTGGCCGTGGTTGTCACTGTTGCCTCGGGGAGGCAAGAGTCACAACCATGGACGTAAGGATGGACATAATGAGTGTACATGACGTTCCATTGCTTGAGATGAAGCACATCAGCAAGGATTTCTTCGGAAACCAGGTGCTCAGTGACATCAGTTTTTCAATCAAGAAGGGAGAGATCCTTGGCTTGGTCGGTGAAAATGGTGCTGGCAAGTCCACACTGATGAAGATTCTCTTTGGCATGGATGAGATCCACCAGACCGGTGGATATGGTGGGGATGTTCTTATAGAGGGAGAACACGTTTCTTTCACATCCCCAAGCGATGCCTTGGCACGTGGGATTGGGATGGTGCATCAGGAGTTCTCCCTCCTTCCCGATTTTACCGCCACTGAAAATATCATGCTCAACCGGGAGCCGCTGCACTATACATGGCTCAGCGAGATCTTCGGAGAGCGGATGAACAGACTTGATCGCAAGGAGATGGACGCGATCGCAAAGGCCGCCATCGGGCGGCTCAACGTCCCGCTCGACCAGGAGATGCTCGTCAGAGAGATGCCGGTTGGCCATAAGCAGTTCACCGAGATCGCCCGTGAGCTGAGCAAAGAGGCGAGTGAGACCAGCGAGGGGATCAAGCTCCTGGTGCTCGACGAGCCGACAGCGGTGCTCAGTGAGCAGGAGGCCGATAGCCTGCTGCAGTCGATCAAGCGCCTCAGCGAGGCCGGCATAGCCATCATCTTCATCACCCACCGCCTGCAGGAGATCATCGATGTGTGCGATACCATCATGGTCATGCGCGATGGGATGATCATCAAGACAGTCCCGGCCGAAGGGGTGCGGGTAACCGATATCGCCCACTGGATGGTCGGCCGTGATGTTGATACGAGCCAGAGGCAGGAACGAACCTTCGACTACGCCGCCTCCCCGGTTATTCTTTCAATGAAGAACCTCTGGGTGAACATGCCCGGAGAGACGGTGCGCAATGTCACCCTCGACGTGCACAAGGGGGAGATCCTCGGCATCGGCGGGATGGCAGGGCAGGGCAAGCTCGGCATCCCCAA
>CALFMX010000302.1 GCA_937902565.1 uncultured Spirochaetales bacterium | reverse complement strand
TCGGAAGGGCTGATCACGCTGTTTCAGGTTGGAGCGAAGATCTGATGAAGACGCGCCGCAGCACCGCCGTGCCCGATACCATTGCGGGTTCGAACCTTTTTCAGCGCTGCGTGCATGTCTTTGCCGCCGCTTCTCTGTTCCTGGCCTCGACGGTGTCCATGGCCTCAGCACAGCAGGCCGAGCCGCAGATCGTGGTCGATCCCCATGCCGGTGGCCCCGAGCCGACGCTGGACAAGACCCAGAACGGCATCGACCAGGTCAACATCGCCACCCCGAATGCGGCGGGCGTGTCGCATAACGACTTTCTCGAATACGGCGTGCCCGAACGCGGCGTGATCCTGAACAATGCCACGACCGCCAGCGAGACGAAGATCGGCGGCGTGGTCTATGGCAACGAGAACCTGCATGACCATGCCGCCAGCCTGATCCTCAACGAGGTGACCGGCAACCTGCCAACCCTGATGCTGGGCTATACGGAAGTGGCGGGGCATCAGGCCTCGGTAGTGGTGGCCAACCCCAATGGCATTACCTGTGCCGGGTGCGGGTTCATCAACACCGCCCGGGTGACGCTGGCCACCGGCACGCCGGAGATGGATGCGACGGGGCACCTCAAGGACATCGCGGTCCGGGGTGGCACCATCACCTTCGAGGGGGAAGAGATCAAGCTCAACGACCCACGCAACTTCCTCGACGCCGGTATGGCGTTCGTCAGTGAGGACCGGCGTGGGGTGGGGCTCCTGCTCGATGAGAGCCTTGAGTGGAACATCGCCTTCACCGCCATGCAGGTACAGGAGAAGTTTTTGAAGAAGTATCTCGGCGGCCTGGTGCAGTGGAGAGACCAGCAGCAGATCGAGGAGGAGACCAACTCCTACGTCAAGCAGCTGGAGATCCGCTGCGTCTCCACCAAGCAGAAAGCCAAGGAGTTGTCGGGAGGCAACCAGCAGAAGGTCTGCCTCGCCAAGGCGTTTGCCGTCAACCCCAAGCTGCTCTTTGTCAGCGAGCCTACCCGGGGTATCGACGTCGGGGCCAAGTCTTTGGTGTTGAACGCGCTGAGAAAGTACAACGAGGAGAGTGGTACGACCATTGTCATGATATCGAGTGAACTAGAGGAGCTGCGCTCCATTTGTGACCGTATTGCCATCATCAGTGACGGCAAGGTCTTCGGAACCCTGCCGGCAACGGCACCAAGTGCCGAGTTTGGCCTGCTCATGGTCGGCCAGACGAGCGCACATGCCCAAGGAGGTGAGGTATGAACGCACGTAGACCAATCGAATTGGGGAGGCGGTTCGTGCACTCCTTCGGCCTGCCGAGGATCATCATTGCCCTCTTCCTGCTCTCGCTCTTCATCCTCGCCCCGTTTGCGGGGGTCAATGTCGGCACGAGCTTCAGCGATACCCTCAACCGCTTCGGCATGAACGCCATCATGGTCCTTGCCATGGTCCCGATGATCCACAGCGGCTGCGGCCTGAACTTCGGCCTGCCCCTGGGTATCATCGCAGGGCTCTTGGGGGCGACGATCTCGCTGCAGGTCAATATCCCCGGTCCCGCCTCCTTCTTCCTGGCAATCCTCTTCTGCACCCCCTTTGCCCTGATCCTGGGCTGGGGGTACGGGGAGCTCCTCAACCGAGTCAAGGGCGGGGAGATGATGATCGCCACCTATGTCGGCTTCTCGAGCGTCGCCTTCATGTGCATCATGTGGCTGCTCTTGCCCTTCAATAACCCGACGATGGTCTGGGGCTTCAGCGGCAGTGGCCTGCGTACGACAATCAGTGTGGAGGGGTACTACCTCCATGTGCTGAACGACTTCCTGGCCATCCGCCTCGGACGCCACCTGGTCATCCCCACCGGGATGCTGCTCTTCTTCGCCTTCTTCGCCTTCCTCATGTGGGCCTTCCTCCACACCAAGACCGGCACGGCGATGACGGCAGTCGGGTCGAACCCGATCTTCGCCCGGGCAAGCGGAATCAACGTCGACCGTATCAGGACGCTGAGCGTGGTGATGTCCACCGGGCTCGGTGCGGTGGGCATCCTCGTCTACCAGCAGTCCTTCGGTTTCATCCAGCTCTACATGGGACCCTTCTACATGGCGTTGCCTGCCGTCTCGGCCATCCTCATCGGAGGGGCGAGCGTCAACAAGGCCAGTATCCTCAATGTCATCATAGGGACCTTCCTCTTCCAGGGAATCGTGACCATGACCCCGTCGGTCATGAACTCCATGATCCACACCGACATGAGTGAGGTCATCAGGATCGTCGTCTCCAACGGCATGATCCTCTATGCCCTGACACGCAAGACGGAGGCAGCACGATGACAGCGAATACTTCAAAATCCAAGAAGCTCGTCCGCTTCCTGGCCAACAATACCGTTCCGATCCTCTTCCTGATCATCTGTGCCTTCGGTATCCCGCTGTCGGGGTACTCGGCCAGCTACCTGATCAGTGAGATCATCGTCCGCCTGGTCCGCAACTCCTTCCTGATCGTCAGCCTCCTGATCCCGATCCTCGCCGGTATGGGATTGAACTTCGGCATGACCCTCGGGGCGATGGCCGGCCAGATCGGCCTGATCTTCATCACCGACTGGGGCATCGTCGGCCTGCCGGGCATGATCCTTGCCATGATCATCTCCACCCCGATCTCGATGGCCCTGGGGTGGCTCTGTGGCAAAATCCTCAACATGGCCAAGGGCCGTGAGATGGTCACCAGCTACATCATCGGATTCTTCATGAACGGCATCTACCAGCTGGTGGTCCTCTACGGCATGGGGGCTGTCATCCCGATCCGCAGCAAGTCCCTGGTGTTGCCCCGCGGCTACGGGATCCGCAATACCGTCAACCTGATCGGTGTCCGCAAGGCCCTCGATGACCTGCTGTTGATCAGGATCTTTGGCATCCCGATCCCAGTGGCCACCTTTGCCGTCATCGCCCTGCTTTGCCTCTTTGTCCTCTGGTTCAAGAAGACGAAGCTCGGACAGGATATGCGGGCGGTGGGACAGGACATGGAGGTGGCACGGGCTGCCGGGATCCGCGTCGAGCACACCCGCATCATCTCAATCGTCATCTCAACCGTCTTTGCCGGGTACGGGATGATCATCTACATGCAGAACATCGGGACGCTCAATACCTACAACAGCCACATGCAGATCGGCATGTTCAGTGTCGCTGCCCTCCTCGTCGGAGGAGCGACGGTGGCCAAGGCCAATATCCGCAACGTCTTCTTGGGGGTCATCCTCTTCCACCTGATGTTCATCGTCAGCCCGATGGCCGGCAAGAACCTCATCGGCCAGGCACAGCTGGGCGAGTACTTCCGCGTCTTCGTCTCCTACGGGGTCATCACGATGAGCCTGGTACTCTACGAGGTGCGCAAGAAGCGTCAGCAAGCCGTGGCAGGCGAGACGCTGGCCGCAGCACAGGAGGTGGGGGCATGAGAGCGAGACGAACACTCCTGATCAGGCTGGGCGCCATCGCCCTGCTCATCATCCTTTCGGTTGTCCTCTTTTTTGTGGGCAAGAGCCACACGGTCCTGGTGGACAACAAGGCCACCACGAGAGAGGGCACGGACCTGGCGGCCCTCAAGCTCGTCGAGGTCGAGGTCAACAAGCTCGGCTCCCTCGAGCTGACCCCACGTGACCGTGACAAGTTCGATGTCACCGGGCAGAAGCACAAGGTGACGGTCACCTACACCGATGAGCGGTGGGAGGAGCACACCATCGTGCGCACCTTCACCGTCCCGCTCATGCAGGATATGGTGATGATCGAAGTCCCTGCCCTGGTCGCCTTCCCGGAGTCGGAGCAGAGCGTGTGGTTGGGAAAATACGAGGCGCCGACCTATGCCGTGACGATGGCCGAGAGTGATGAGGTGGTCACTGACGACCTCGCCGTCTTCATGAGCGACATGTAACACAGAACACCGGAGATAATGACGGCCACTGCAGATCTGCAGTGGCCGCTTTCATGTGCAGTGACGTGTGTGGGGAGGACGGTCAGTTCTCGAAGAACTTGTCTCCGATATCCTTTCTAAACCATGAACCCTCGAAGTTAACGTGCTTGACCCCTTTGTAGGCGCTCTTGTTGGCATTCATGATGTTGTAGCCGATGCCCACGACGGTGACGCACCGTCCACCGGTGGTCTGGGCCTTCCCATCGACATCCTGCACCCCGCCGAAGAAGTAGCGCGGGGCGGATTCGAAGGCGTTGATCATCAGGGGTGCGGGTATGGGGTCGAGGAGCTTGCCGATGATCGGCTTTCCAGGATACCCCTCACTGGCCACCACCAGGGCCACGGCGGAGTTGGTGGAGAGCTCAAGGGTGAGCTCGCTGAGGGTGTCGCTCTGCATGGCGGTGAGGATCTCGACGATATCGGTCTTGATGAGGGGGACGAAGGCCTGTGCGGCAGGATCGTTGAAGCGCACGTGGTAGTCAACCAGCATCGGCCCGTTCTTCGTTATGATGACGCTGATGGTGAGCACTCCCTTGTAGGCCATCCGCTCCGCCTTGAGGCCATAGAGTGTCGGCTCGATGATGGTCTCGACGAGGGCATCGGCGACCTCGACGAGGCGCTGGCTCCGGCGGGGGACTCTTTCCAGCACTCGATGAGTTCTCACCAGAGCAACCCCGGCAAAAGC
>CALFMX010000301.1 GCA_937902565.1 uncultured Spirochaetales bacterium | reverse complement strand
GTCGATGGCTTTTTTCATTTCGTCGGTATCGCCCATAGCCATAGTAAAAGGATTGTGAATCATCATCATAGATGTTGATGCCATAGAAACGGTTGTCCCGGCCACTGCAATTACCGATGCGGCAGATGCAGCTAACCCATCCACTTTGACCTGAACATCTCCGGAATACTCCATCAGCATCGTGTAAATCTGACTCGCTGCAATGCAGTCGCCTCCCGGAGTATTCAACCAGAGAGTAATGGCGCCGTCTCCATTATTTAATTCTTCCTTAAAGATCTTTGGTGTGACATCATCATCGAACCAGCTCTCCTCGGCGATCGTGCCCGAAAGCTCAAGGATTCTCGCTCTGCCTTCGTCTTCGCTCTGGTTTTTCCATTGCCAGAACTTCTTGTTCTTCATTACTCTCCTCCTGGGATGTGTTGGTAACCTTGTCTGCGAATGCCCCTGCCCGAGAGAGGGGGAGCATGTTTCCGTTGATGAGGTAGAGGTTCCCTCCGTCCTCGTCGGTAATGAGATCCATGTCCTCCAGTGTTCGGATATCGTTGGCACTCATCCATCCGTTCTGGCGTGCGGTGGCATACCCGCCCATGCGGCTCTGGTAGTCGCCACGCAGCAGTCCCTCGACGTTGAAGCGAAAGAAATGCGTCTGCTTCTCATCGGATGCCAACAGTGCTCGCGAAAGCGCCTGCTCCCAGCGGATGACCCACGGGTCGAGTGTGTACTTGACGAACTCCAGCGACTGCTGCTCGATGTTGCTGAACGAGGACTTCTCCAAGTCCCCCACCATGTGAGGGGGGACGCGGAAGATGCGTGCGATCTCGTTGATCTGGAACTTGCGTGTCTGCAAAAACTGCGCCTGCTCGGGCGATATCGAAATCGGTGTGTATTTCATTCCCTCTTCGAGCACCGCAACCTTGTGCGAGTTGGACGAGCCGCCGAACTGGCCCTGCCACGTATCGCGTAGTCGTGTGGGGTCCTTCACCGTTCCCGGATGCTCGAGCACCCCGCTTGGGGCAGCCCCGTTGGCGAAGAACTTGGCCCCGTACTCCTCACAGGCGATCGCCATACCGATGGCATTCTTTGCCATAGCAATCGGCGAGTAGCCCACCAACCCGTCGAAACCCAAGCCGGGGATGTGCAGCACCTCAGATGCGTCCAGAACCACCGAGTTTCCCTGCATGGTGGGAGCGTCCTCGGCGCTGGTGGTGTATTGGTAGTAGAGCTTGCCACTCTTGTCGCGGTCGACCTGCATGCGGTTGGGCATCAGCGGATAGAGCGCGGCAACCTGGCCCTTGCCGTTTCGAATGATCTGCGCATACGCGTTACCCCAAAGCAGCAGGTGGGTCATCAGCGTCTCGCGGAACACGAAGCTGGTCATCTCCGCATTGGGCTCGCTGTGCAGCAGGGTGTACAGCGGATGATCCTTTGCCTTGTGTTTGCTCGAGTCATCGTCGTGACGGTAGAGGTGCAGGGGCAGGCCGGCGATCGCCTCGGCGAGGATGCGCACGCAGGCATAGACT
The DNA here is from genome assembly GCA_937902565.1 of uncultured Spirochaetales bacterium. Classification (GTDB taxonomy): domain Bacteria; phylum Spirochaetota; class Spirochaetia; order Sphaerochaetales; family Sphaerochaetaceae; genus Sphaerochaeta. The sequence continues at coordinate 2,460 of CALFMX010000301.1, read as the reverse complement.
GCCGTCATCTGCATCGACGATCGTTCGTTCACCGCCTTGCCGGATGTCGATCCTCCGAAGAGAAAACTGTATGAGGACCCGCTGGTCCTGTTTTGCGGCTTGTCACGCGTTCTGGTGACAAGCTTGGATAAGAGTCCCATATGTGTATCTCCTGATTCCTAGATGAAGAGGATGCCTCGGTCCTCGTAGACCGATTCGCGCACTTCGTTGCCGCACCTGATCGCCCGGTCCAGTGCCATGATCGTGGCAACCGCGCCGTCGATCTTCTCGGTGGACTTCTGCTTGTCGGGCTTGATGTTCCCAGCCGGATCGGTGCGGATGAAGATGTTGTCCATCATCCAGCGGAGCACCGGATGGCCTGCGTTTCTCCAGAACGAGCTTCATCAGCTCCTTGGTCGGCGGGCTCATGTCCTTGAAGCCCTGTCCGAAGGGCACCACCGTGTATCCCATACCCTCGAGGTTCTGTACCATCTGTACCGCTCCCCAACGGTCGAAGGCGATCTCTCGGATGTTGTATCTCTTGCCGAGCTCGCCGATGAAAGCCTCGATGAATCCGTAGTGGACCACGTTGCCTTCGGTGGTCTGTACGTGGCCGGTTCGTTCCCATACGTCGTAGGGCACATGATCACGCCTCACACGCAGGCCCAAGCTGTCCTCGGGTATCCAGAACCAGGGAAGGATCACGAATTTGTCATGCTCATCCCTGGGTGGGAATACGAGCACGAACGCAGTGATATCGGTGGTCGACGAGAGGTCCAGTCCGCCGTAACAGACCCTGCCCTCGAGCTCCTCGGCATCGACGGGGAAGTTGCACAGGTCCCATTTCTCCATCGGCATCCAGCGCACCGCCTGCTTGACCCATTGGTTGAGCCTGAGCTGACGGAACACGTTCTCCTCGCCCGGGTTCTGCCTTGCGCTGTCACAGGCCGCCTTCACCTTCTCGAGGGTGATGGTATGCCCAAGCGACGGGTTGGCTTTCTTCCATGTCTTTGCATCGGTCCAGTCGTCGTCCTCTTCTGAGCCGTAGATCACCGGGTAGAAGGTCTTGTCGTGTTTGCGACCTTCGATGATGTCCTTGGCCTTTTGGTGCTGCTCGTAGCAGATGGAGTGCTGGTCGGTGCCTGCGGTGGTGATCAGAAAGAACAGCGGCTGGGCCCTGGCATCGCCCGAGCCCTTGGTCATGACATCGAAGAGCTTGCGGTTGGGCTGGGTGTGCAGTTCGTCGAAGACCACCCCATGGATATTGAATCCGTGCTTGGAGTAGGCCTCTGCGCTCAGCACCTGGTAGAAGCTGTTGGTCGGCAGGTACACGATGCGCTTGGTGGCGGCGAGGATCTTGACGCGTCGATTCAGCGAGGGACACATGCGCACCATGTCCGCTGCCACCTCGAAGACGATCGAGGCCTGCTGGCGGTCGGCCGCGCATCCGTAGACCTCGGCGCGTTCCTCGAAGTCCCCGCAGGTAAGCAGCAGCGCCACCGCAGCTGCAAGTTCGCTCTTGCCGTTCTTCTTGGGAATCTCGATGTAGGCGGTGTTGAACTGCCGATATCCATCGGTCTTGACGATACCGAACAGGTCGCGGATGATTCTCTCCTGCCAGGGAAGCAGCTTGAAGGGCTTTCCCGCCCAAACTCCCTTGGTGTGGCAGAGGCATTCGATGAACCCAACTGCACGGTCGGCCAGGGTCTTGTCGTAGGTCGATTCCTTTGCCATGAAGGATGTAGGGGTGTATTTCTTCGGTTTCGGCATAACTTATTTCATTCCTCAGGGCAAACAAAAAGGACCCGGCGTGGGTCCCTTCAAGTGGTGGGTACTTGTTGTCAGTTGTATGTTTTCTTCAGGCTCACAAGGGCCTGCCTGGTATCAGCGTCACGTGGCCTGATGTCCCAGCCGCGGTCGTAGTTGCATACGACATTGCCATTCCTCTTGAGCATCAGCTTGGAGATCCTTCCCTCGTCGATCCCGTATTCCGACCCCTCCCCGTACACCTTGATGCAGTACCTGAAAACGCTCTTCCCGATCTCCAAAGTTCCTTCTCTCCACATGCTCTTGCCTCCGTATCCGTTTTGTTGGTGTATATATCCCTCAAATCGGAAACTATAGCAACCTGTTACAGAGCAATAATTTGATGAAAAACACTACTGGTGCAGAGTCGGGTATGACACCTTGTGAAGGCTCCTGTCAGCCTTCGCCTGTGAGTATGAAGTGAGCGTATTCCCTTGTGGTGTCCCCATCAAGGTAGTCGACAAGTTCCGCAAGTCCCATCTGGGAAGCGATCCACTGGACCGCCCCCGTGTTGAACATGTTCGTCAGACCGCTGTCACGTACCTTGAGGATCTGATCCCTTATCTGCTCAGTCATTGGCGGCCTCCATCGATTCCATAACCGCCTGCTTGAGGATACCTTCATCGAAGCCACAGTCGTAGTAACCATCAAGGATGGTCGAGTAATAGTATGCAT
>CALFMX010000300.1 GCA_937902565.1 uncultured Spirochaetales bacterium | reverse complement strand
TGGGCCTTTCGGGCGAGATGCCGAAGTTCAAGCCCGACGGCACCAACACCGCCGCCGAGCAGGAAGCCCAGATGGGCATGCACCACGACGGTATCCACTACTTCGAGCTCGACGGATCGAAGCGCGGCCTGCTGGTGATGAACCACGAGTACACCGACGAGGTCCTGAAGAAGTTCAACGTCGGCGACCCGATCACCGCCATGGTCATCGAGGTGAACCCCACGACGCAGAAGCTCTCCCTCTCCATCAAGGAGATGGTGAAGCGCAGCCAGCAGTCGGAGATCGCCAAGTACATCCAAGCTGATGACGACGGAGATACCTACTCCCTCGCAGACATGATGCGATACAAGGATGAGGAGAAGGAGAACAACTGAGGTTGACTCCATCGGGCAGGCGGCACATGTGCCGCCTGCAATCATACCTTGTAGGGGAGAAGTGCAATGAGTGATAAGAGTAAAGAGACGGTAAAGCTGACAGGTTTCCAGAAGGTTGAGGGCGCATTGAACCGCTTCCTCTCCAAGTACCTGAAGGCTGGTGCTGTCGTTTTGATTGTGATCGTCCTGGTCCTCATCGGCCTTGGCATCGGTACTTCGGTCTCCAAGAAGGGGACACAGGCACAGTTCGACCAGATCGACAAGCTTCAGACCTCCTACGAGGAGCTCTCTGTCTTGGACATCGATGATGATGCCTACCAGGCTTCCTATGACAGCTTGGTGGCAGATCTTAATGCCCTCGCTGCCAAGAGCAAGCGCTACCCGGGACAGAAGGCTACCTACATCCTGGGCTTGCTGGCCTTCGAGCGTGAGGAGTACCAAGCGGCCCTGGATTCGTTCAAGCGTGTCTACGACAGCGCCAAGCAGACGTACCTCGGCTCCCTGTCCCTGGCAAATGCCGCGGCAAGTGCCGAGAACATGGGCAACGACACCCTGGCCCTCGAGTACTGGACGAAGATCATCGATGAGTATGGGTTTGCTGCAGCAGAGAGCCCCAAGGCACTCTTTGGCCAGGCTCGCCTCCAGCAGAAGAGCGGCAACATCGATCTTGCCAAGGCGACCTTCCAGCAGCTGGTAGACCAGTTCCCGACCTCCGAGTTCGCAAAGCTCGCAACCAACAGCCTTGTGGTTCTATAGGAGAATGGGGTAGGGTAGAGTAAAGAGACCCCACACAAGGAGACAGATGCAATGAAGATGAACAAGAAACTTCTTCTCACCGCATCTGTCTTTTTTGTGCTTTTGGTAGTCTTGGGATGTGGATTGATGACGGTCTTCTATATCGATCCTACGATAAGCCGGTTATCAAAAGAGAATACATTCTCTATCTCCATATCAGATCCACACAACAACTTAAGCTGGATCGATAATGGTGAAGGCCCATCACTGTTTTTGGGATATATCGTTACTGACAATCAGGATATAGATTATTATTCACTCACAAATGAGTTTAGCAAACAGTATATCAAAAAACCGTTTGGAAACCATATCAAGAGTTCATACGCAACAGGCCCGATCCTTGATATCGAATCAAAGTCACTTAAGCTCTTTGCTTTCTCAGGTACGACGCTTGCTATCCCTGATTATCATGCAACTGCAATAAAAACAGACAAGACATCCGAAACCTTTACAATCACTCCCGTTAACGACGGTTCAGGAAGCATTGATTTTCGCATAACGCTTGATAAAGGGCACTATAGCCTGAATCAGTCATCACTTGTCCGGTACAACGGGCAACCGTTCACACAGGATGGTACAGGCAACCTGGATTATATATTACCACCTGAAATAGGCTCTTCCAAATACTGTCACTTCTTTGCAGCACTGAACGCAGGTAAAGGAACGTTCAACAATATCTATTGGTCGGATATGAAGTACCTCGGATACATTGAATTGCCTAAGGAGTAGCTGGATATGAGTAGTGATAAAAAACAGAACCATTCCAATAATCTCCAACTCGCGATGACTGACTACAACAATCTCTCTGAAGAAGAGATTGATAACAGGGAACTGCTCGCCCTTGCCAAGGAACGCTCAGAATTGATCCGTTCACAAAAGAGTTGCGTATACACATGGGAAGAGATCACGGCAAAGCA